>DDYQ01000141.1 GCA_002348005.1 Desulfobacteraceae bacterium UBA2230
CACATCTGGGCCAGGTCGTCGCCGATGAAATGGTCTCCGGCCATTGCGGTGGTCGTTTTGCCGCAGCCGCTCGGTGCGGCGCCAGTGATCCAGGTGATCCGCCCTCCGGGGCCGTTGATGCCGGTAATGAACATATGTTCGGCCAATTCCTCGGCATTTTTTTCATAGACGGCACGGTCCACCGAGAAACGGTGGTTGCCCTTTTTCATCAGCAGCGTGTTTCCGGCATAGGTGCACTTGAAACTGTAGGTGGTGCGATGGCTGCGATCCATCAGCACCCTGGCCTCGGGCAAATCCTCGGGCCGGTTGAGCCCTTCGCTGTGAATGTTGGTGTAGAAGTGGCCGAGTCGTTCAACCTCGCGATCGAAGTGATGATAGGTGTTGCGGTACAGGATTTCGGCGCTGTGAGAGACATAAGCCGAACTGGTGATCTCGATGGCCGGATTGGACACAGGCGAACCGGCCGGTCCCCGGGAGTAAAAGCCCACGATCATGGTCTTGTCGCGCATGATGCCGCCCATTCCGTTGCGTACGACCTCCAGGGCATCCTCGCGCTTCATTCGCAGGGCCAGCGAGCTGACCAGTTCATCATCGTTGGCCACATAGTAGGTGCGATCGATGATGCGGCCCTGTTCTTCTTTCAGGTCGAAGTGAATCGTGTGGTCCGGCATGGGCAAAGGTTCTTCTTCGCCTTTGCGGATGGCCATATCGCGGATGAATTGGCGATCCTGCTCCGAGCCGGTATTGATAAACACCTGATCGGGTTCACACATCACCACGGCATTGGCGATCTTGGTCAGAATGACAGGGTGCTTGAAATTTTTTATCCGGTTGAATTGCTCCCGGTCCAGTTTCTGTTCCAGCAGCCGCAGGGCTGCCTCGGCACTTTCGATTTTGCCGAGGGCTTCGACGATGTCGGTTCCTTGACTGAAATTGAGCATGTGATCTCCTTCTTGCGATTCATGGGCGGGGGATGAACAGTTCCGGCCGCCATTATCTTTGTGACGTGCTTCAGTTTTCTGCAAAGCGCGCCAGTACAATTTCGGTCAGGGGGCGCTTGGGAACGTGATGGACCCCTCCGGCATCGCGGAAATAGCGGATTCCGCTCTGTGCGTCGGCCGAATCGATGACAACCTGCTCTCCGGGTTTGCCGATGGCCAGAACCAGCAGAATCTTCAAGTGTTCGTCAATGCTCAGAAAGGACCTAAGCCGCGGCCGGTCGATAGCCCCGAGCATACAGCCGGCCAGACCCCTTTCGCGCGCCCCCAGCAGAATACTCTGGGCGGCGATGCCGTGATCGCAGTCGATATGGCGGCTGATCTGACGGTCATGCAGCATGACGATATAGGCTGCCGGACGTTCACCTTCTTGGGGGCCGGGCCATTCTTTCAGGTAGCGGGCCCAGGAAAGGCATGCGAAGATTTCGGCGTTGGCGGCTGGGTTGCAGGAGAGGATGTATTTCAGGGGTTGCAGGTTGGCGGCAGAGGCTGAGAGGCGTCCGAGTTCGACCAGTTCCGTCAGGGTTTGCATTGAAACCCGCTGCTTTTGTTCGAAACGGCGGCAGCTGCGGTTGGCCTTGATCAGATCAGCGATCATCGTGCCTGCCTCCCAGGCAGCCGGCCGGTTCCGGGTCCGGCATCTGCATTCGAATCCATTTGATTATCTTATCCATTTCGGTGCTGACCTCACGCAGAGCCATTCCCCGATGGCTGACCCGGCTTTTTTCGGCCAGGCTCAATTCGGCAAACGTCCGGTTGAGCGCGGGATAGAAGAAAACAGGATCGAAACCGAAACCATTATGGCCGAGTGGTTCGCGGGTGATTTCTCCCTCACAGCGGCCCTCATAGGTCAGTGCCGCGCCGCTAGGTACAGCGATGGAAATGACGCATTCAAATCGCGCCTTGCGGTGGGGGGAATCTCCCAGAGCGTCAAGCAGTTTACGCCAGCGTTGCGCGTCATCGGCATCCGGTCCGGCATAGCGGGCCGAATGCACACCGGGCGCACCGTTCAGTGCATCCACGACCAGTCCGGAATCATCGGCCAAGGCGGGCAGCCCGAGATAGCGGGCGGTCAGGCTGGCTTTTCGGTATGCATTTTCCTCAAAGGTGGCGCCATCTTCTTCGATGTGCGGAATTGGTCCGAAATCGTTCAGATTGCGTATCCTGAGCGGGTGATTTCTGAGCAGTTCGGTTATCTCGATGGTTTTGCCTTTGTTATGCGTCGCCAGCACTAAAACCATTTTCGAATCCATGCGCGGCTTCCTCATGAGCGGAACAAAAAGCACGTCATATATGACCCAATCATAAGGTAGGCGATCGAATAATCAACCTTTTCAAAACGACGGAAAGAGCGTTGAATCGTACCCTATAAGGCAGGCTTTGAAGGATGTAAAGTAAAATTACCAACTGCTGCATATGCGGGATTCGCTTGCGCGCCGCATGCGATCTTATATATGCTATGCGGACCGTCAGCGTGGACCGGTGGGGTATAAAGCATGTTGATTGTGGGATTGACCGGCGGCATAGCCTCCGGCAAATCGACAGTAGCCGAGATGTTCCGGCAAGCGGGTGCATACGTCATCGATGCCGACCGCATCGTCCACAGGGTCATGGCCCCTGACGGACCCGCCTGGCGGCCGGTTGTCGATGCGTTCGGGGACAGCATCCTGGGTGCAGACCGGCACTTGGATCGCAAAAAACTCGGCGAACTCGTGTTTGCGCAAAACCATCTGCGCAAGAAACTGGAACGTATCGTGCACCCGCATGTGCGCTCGGCCATTGCGGCTGAGGTCGCCCGCATCCGAATTGAGGATCCCCAGGCACTGATCGTGGAAGATATTCCATTGTTGCTGGAAACCGGCATGCAGCGCGACCTGGCAGAAATCATTGTCGTTTATGTGCCCGAATCGATCCAAATACAGCGTTTGATGAAGCGTGACGGTTTGGATTCGGTGTCCGCCCTGGCGCGTATGGCTGCTCAGATTTCAATGGAGGAGAAGAAAAGGCGGGCCACAATGGTGATTGATAACAGCGGTCCGCCTGCAGAGACGAGGGAACAGTTCCGCCGGATCTATAACCGACTGGCAGCGCGTGCCCGCCGGGGTTAAGCATGCAATCTGAAGGCCCGGGACCCCACCTTTGCACCTGTTTGCTTGACAATATTCAATCTGAAAGAACTTTCAATTTGACAGGACAGAGGAATTAACTTATGAGAATTCGAGATAACGAAAAGATGTTTGAAGCTTCAGGCTGGGCTCAAGCGCGTATCGATCTTAAGTGGCAATAGANNGTCCCATCAACAATTCAGCGACGAATTCCCGGACGATGTTCATTATGGCGGCGGCCATGGGGTTGAAGGACCGGTATACCCAGGCGCATGCCCAACGGGTCGCGATCTATGCCAGGCGCCTGGCACTTCGGCTCGGCGTTTCGGAAGGGGAAGCGGATCTGATCGCCCTGGGCGGCTTGCTCCATGATGTGGGCAAACTGGCGCTTAGCGACCGCATATTCAGCAACCAGAAAGCCGATCTCTCCAGTGAACTGATCTGGGAAGTCAAAATTCACCCGGTCCTCGGCGCCGCGATGTTAAAGCGCCTCAACTGCTCGGAAACCATCTGTGATGTAGCCCTATGCCATCATGAACGCATTGATGGAAGCGGCTATCCTTTTGGGCTCAAGGGGGATGCCATCCCGCTGAGTGCCAGAATCGTCAGCGTCGCCGATTGCTTCGATGCCATTACAACCGATCGCCCCTACCAGAAGCGTCAAAGCTGCAATGAGGCCATTATCGCCTTGAGTGAAATGGCCGGCAAACACCTGTCCGCCGGCCTGGTGGCCTTGTTCATCGACGATATCCGTCGCAACGGAATGGTCCAGGACCAGATCTCGGGCCGCATCGCCCGCGAAGGCTGCCTGCCCAACTAATACTACCTCCTTAAAGTCTTCCGTCAGATCGCGTTTGGTCACAACAGAACAGCTGCCGCGCCGGTCTGTCCGAAGACATGCCCGCTTCTTGCCCGCACAATTGATACGACGAAAAAGATCAAAGCGCCCGGCCTGGCTTCCGAATGTGCTGAAACCTGGGCGATATTGCTTTCAGGATACCGGAAATTACTACGAGGCGGCCGCAAACGACTGTGCGAGTTCCGCCCGTCGCACCAGGCGGAAACCTTCCGCAGGAATTGCTGTTCGGCAGTTCAGGAATGCGGCTATTTGACACCAATGGTGCACTATAGTAAGGTTGCTGCGGTTTCGGGTAACAATCCGAAATCACTTTATTAACAAAGAGGAATTCACCATGAAAATCGTTATTGTGGGCGCCGGCGAAGTGGGATACCACATCGCCAGCCGCCTTGCGCTTGAAGATAAGGATGTCATCGTGGTGGATAAAAACCCGGATGCCGTCCGGCGCATCGCCGACGATATCGATGTCAGGACGCTGATCGGGTCCGGCAGCAGTCCATCCGTGCTGGAAGAGGCCGGCATCCGTGAAGCCGAAATCCTGCTGGCGGTCACCAACAGTGACGAGACCAATCTGGTGGCCTGCCTGGTGGCAAATATGCTCTCACCGGCCACCAAGAAACTGGCCCGCATCAGGGGCGCCGATTTCGATCAGTATCACCAGACCTTCCGCGAAATGCCTCCGCACATTGACACGGTCATCAATCCCGAGATCGAAGTTGTCAAAACGATTGAGAGTCTTATGCGCGTCCCCGGCGCCGTTGACGTGGGCTCATTCGCCGATGGCAGAATAAAATTCGTAGGGGTCTATCTGGAAGAGAAAGCCCGCCTCGCGGGTGTTCGACTGTCTGACTTGCCCGATTTGCTGGGCGATCGTCGGCCCCTGATCGCCGCGGTCGTCAGGGAAGAAGAATTGATCATCCCCACCGGCAAGGATCGTCTGCTGCCGGGTGATTTGGTTTATTTCATCAGCGAAGACAAAGATCTGCTGGACACCCTTTCGGTATTCGACAAGCATGCCAAACCCGTTAAAAAAGTGCTGGTGATCGGCGGTGGCCGCATCGGTCTGCGTCTGGCGTTAAAGCTTGAACAGCAGGGGATTTACTGCAAGGTCATTGAAAAAAAGGCCGAACGCTGTAAATTGCTGGCGGAACGTTTGGATAAAGCCGTCGTTCTGCACGGCGACGGGTCGGATCAGAACCTGCTGAATGAAGAGAATATCAGTGATATCGACGTGGTCGTGACCCTCACCAACGATGAAGAGACCAACATACTGGCTTCTCTGCTGGCAAAGCGCCTGGGCGCCGGTAAAGCCATTACCAAAATCAGCAAGTTCAGTTATTTTCCTCTGGTGACGGCGATCGGCCTCGAGCAAGTGGTCAGCCCGCGGCTTTCGGCCATCAATACGATTCTGCAGCATATCCGGCGCGGAAAAGTTCTTTCGGCGATCTCCCTTAAAGGCGAACAGGCGGAAGCCCTGGAAGCCGTAGCGCTGGAGACGTCCGATATTGTCTCCAAACCTCTGCGCCGCATTTCCTTTCCCAAGGGCGCCATTGTCGCCGGCATCATCCGCAGAGATAAAATCATCATTCCCACCGGCGACAGCATCATCGAACCGGACGATCGCATTATAATTTTCGCCCACCGCAAGGCGATCAGCGGAATTGAAAAGATACTCGCAGTCAAACTGGAGTACTTTTAATGCGCTGGCGCTATATCGCCTATGCAATTGGAAGCCTGATCCTGTTTCTGGGCATCGCCAAGATCGTTCCCCTGGTGTTCGGCTTGTATTACCAGGACCAGAGTGTTCGACCCCTGCTGCTTTCAATCGCCATCACGGTTTCTTGCGGAGCGGTGTCTTTTTTCTTCTTTCGCAAGCATCGTACGGCCTACATCAGTCAGCGCGAAGGCATGGCCATAGTGGCGTTGGGATGGACGGCGGTGGGATTGTTCGGCGCCCTGCCGTTCTATCTAAGCGGTCCGCACTGGAGCTTTGTGAATGCGCTGTTCGAGTCCATGAGCGGATTTACCACCACCGGTGCTTCCATCCTGACCGATATCGAAGCATTGCCCAAAGGATTGCTGATGTGGCGCAGTTTTATCCAGTGGCTCGGCGGTATGGGCATTATCGTTTTATCCATCGCGATCCTGCCCTTCCTGGGAGTCGGTGGCATGCAGCTCTACAAAGCCGAAGTCCCCAGCCCCGTACCGGACAAACTGAAACCGCGCATCCGCGACACCGCCATGGTCCTGTGGAAAGTCTATGCCCTGTTTTCGTTGGCCGAGGTGGTGTTGTTGATGTTGGGCGGCATGAGTTTTTTCGATGCCTTATGCCACGCCTTCACCACCATGCCGACCGGCGGCTTTTCAACCTGGAATACTTCGGTTGCCCATTTTGACAGCCTTTACATTGATATGGTTTTTATCTTCTTCATGATCGTTGCCGGGATCAATTTTTCTCTGCATTATCAATTTCTGCGCGGCCGGACGCTGGTTTTCTGGAAAGATGCCGAATGTCGCTTCTTCCTGCTGGCGGTGTTGCTGCTGGTCATGGTGGTTACTTTTGATATCTGGGGGCCGGTCTACGACTCTCTGGCCGCGGCCCTGCGGTACGGCGCATTTCAGATCGTTTCGATCGTGACCACAACCGGCTATGCCACCGCCGATTACGAGCAGTGGCCCGCCATGTCCCAGGTCATTCTGCTGGCCTGCATGTTTCTGGGGGCCTCGGCCGGTTCGACCGGCGGAGGGATGAAATGCCTGCGGATTATGCTCTGCTTCAAGTACTGCTACCGGGAGCTTTTTTCTTTAGTGCATCCCCGGGCGGTGACTGCCATCAAGATCAGCGGCCACACGGTCTCCGAAGACGTCATGCGCAGTGTTCTGGGTTTTCTGGCCCTCTATATCGCTCTATTCGGTTTGGCCGCGGTCCTGCTGGCCGGCATGGGTACCGATTTCGTCACTGCCTTCGGGGCGGTTGCGGCCACCATCGGCAATATCGGCCCTGGATTCGGCACCGTCGGGCCCATGGAAAACTATACCGCACTTCCGATGCTGGGAAAATGGCTGCTGATCTGGTGCATGCTCTTAGGGCGCCTTGAGATTTTTACAGTGCTGATTCTTCTGGTGCCGGAGTTCTGGAGAAAGTAGAAGCAGGGTAGGCGATCGTTTGACTTACGCGCATCAGATGCCGTGTGCTGTTGTTCTGAGAGCGCAACCTGGCCGTAGCAACGGTGCTGGTGCCGGATCAGCCGACCCGGGACCCGCCGCCTTTGCCGCACCATCGGTGATCCCGCCTGTCACCACCGGACAATAACGAAAAGGGTCGCCCCCGGGGGCCGCCCTTTTCGACCGGGCCTGGGGTTACGCGATAAAACTGAATGCCCCTTCATTGCCGGAGCCCGGCTTACAATCTTTTCATACGGCGGAAGTGATGTTATATATATGCACACGCAATACCCCCCATCGACCGGCGAAACAGCGCTCTCCCATTAACAGGCCGGACGGAAAGCGGCGGCTATGAAGTTGGCGATCGATCCATTCAGTACCGATTTCGATACCCGTTTCAAGTTGTTTCATGAATTGATGAACCGCAAGGTTCGGGACATCCTCTTGGTCTCGACGCCTTACGACGCCTGGATCCTTGAAGAGGACTGCCGCCTCTCCGAGCGCATCATCAGCGAATACCGCGGACTGAACCTGAGCAAACCGCCGCGGCTGACCTGGGTGCGTTCTGCAGAAGAGGCCCTCAGCACCCTGGATCAAAGATCGTTCGATCTGGTGCTGACCATGGCTTACCTGTCCGACATGCCTCCGGGCGAGCTCGGCCTCAAAATCAAGGCCAAGGCACCGGACTTGCCGGTTGTGCTCCTGTCCCAGGTGCTGCTGGCCGTCGAAAACGACCGGACGACGCCCTCGGAAGGCATCGACCATCATTTTATCTGGTCGGGCAACACGGATATTCTGGTTGCTTTGATCAAGAGCGCCGAGGACCGGATGAACGTGGAGCGCGATACCCGTGCGGCCGGTATCCGCGTTCTGCTGCTGGTGCAGGATTCGCCGCTCTTTCTTTCTTCTCTGCTGCCGATTCTTTACAGAGAAGTCGTTTGCCAGACCCAGGCGCTCATCGAAAGCGGTTTAAATGAAGAACACCGCCTCCTGACCATGCGGGCGCGTCCCAAGATCTTGATCGCCGCAAGTTATGAGGAAGCCCTTGCACTGTTCGAACGCTACGAACCATTTGTGCTGGGGGTGATTTCGGATGGCCATATCCGGCGCGCCGGACAGGTCGATGCCCACGCCGCAGGCGACCTGCTGGACCACATCAGGAAGGAGCGCTTCGACATCCCCCTGCTGCTGACCGGCCGGCCTGAAGACCAGGCGATCGCCGACCGCACCGGCGCTATCTGGGTCGATAAAATGTCGCCTTTTCTAAAAGGCCAGGTACGCGTTTTCTTCAAAGAACAGCTGGGTTTTGGGGACTTCATCTTCCGCCGGCCGGATGGCACAGCGATCCACAGTGCCGACAACCTGCGCACGCTGGCCGAAGGGATTCTTACCGTCCCCGATGATGCTTTCATACTGCATACCCAGCGCAACGATTTCTCGCGCTGGCTCTTCGCGCGCACCGAAATTGTACTGGCCTCCAAGCTGCGGCCCCTGAGCGGCCGGGACTTTCCTGATCTGGCCAGCCACCGACACTACTTGGCTGAATTGATCCTGACGCGGCATCGGCGGCGGCACATAGGCGTGGTCGCCAATTTCGACGCCTCTGATTTCGATCCGGCAACCGAATTTTCCAAAATCGGCAAAGGGTCGTTGGGCGGCAAGGCACGCGGATTGGCCTTCGCAGGTTCGCTGCTGCGTCACAACCCCCAGCTGCACCAGGCCTTCGACAGGACCCGGATCCGTATCCCGCAGACTCTGGTGGTCACCACCGATGCCTTCGATCGCTTTGTGGAAGATAATGGTTTGGCCGCAATGGCAACGAACGATCTGCCCGATGAAACCATCGCCGAAAAGTTTTTGGCGGGCAGCGTTTCCGATGAACTGCGCCGCGCCCTGGAAACGTTCCTGCGACACACGCACTACCCGCTGGCCGTGCGCTCCTCGAGCCTGCTCGAGGACGCTCAGCTGCACGCCTACGCCGGCTTGTACCGGACCTACATGCTGCCCAATGATCATCCCGATCCAGACCAGCGCCTCGAACACCTCCTGCAGGCCCTCAAACTGGTGTATGCTTCCACCTACTTTCAGGGCCCTCGGGCATATGCCAAGCGGGTGGGGCACCGAACCGAAGAAGAAAAAATGGCGGTTATCATCCAGCAACTGGTCGGCAGCCGTTATGGGGAATTCTTCTACCCGGCTATTTCCGGTGTGGCTCAATCTTACAATTACTACCCACAATCACGGATCAGACCTGAGGACGGCATTGCGGTAATCGCGCTGGGGCTGGGGCGACTGGTCGTCTCGGGCGAGCGCTCCTTGCGCTTTTGCCCCAAATATCCAAAACTGCTGCCGCAGCGCGCCACCGTGGACGATGTCCTGACGTTCGCGCAGCGCAGTTTTTATGCCCTGCGCCTCGGCCACTGGCCAACATTGGGTTTTGACGAAAGCGTGACCCTCGTGCGGCGCGATGTCAGCGCTGCCGCCGACGAAGCCCCCGTGGCCTTTTTGAGCAGCACCTATGTGCCCGAAGAGCACCGCGTCCGGGACACCGTGCAGGTGCCCGGCGTGCGTTTGCTGACATTCGCCGCCGTGCTTAAATACGAGCTTTTTCCCCTGGCCCAGATTCTGCGGGAGATGCTGGCGATGTGCGAAGAAGGCATGGGCCGATCGGTGGAGATCGAATTTACGCTGAACTTCGCCTCACCCGATCAGAATACGGCCGAATTTGTATTACTTCAAGTGCGCCCCATGACCGCTCGTCAGTCCTCGGTTCAGGTGGACATTCAGGAAGCCGAGATCGGTCAGGCAATTTGCTTCTCGCAAAATGCCATAGGAAACACAGGCGGCTGCAGGGTGACCGATATCATCTACATCAAGCCGGATGTCTTCCAGGCCGCACACACCCGCCTGGTGGCACGGCAGATCTCCGAACTGAACAGGATTTTGGAACAGGCCGGGCGCAAATACATGCTCATCGGACCCGGCCGTTGGGGTTCCGAAGATTCCTGGCTGGGAATTCCGGTGCAATGGGCCGATATATCGGGAGTGGGTGCCATTGTAGAGACCACGTCCGAAGAACTGAGGGCCGAACCCTCTCAGGGATCACATTTTTTTCACAACCTGGCGTCGCTTGAAATCAGTTACCTGTGCGTAAGCGATCAGGCCCCCGACAGGATTGACTGGCAATGGCTGACGGCTCAACCGATAGCCCACCAAACCACCTATGTCGGCCATGTGCATTTAAGCACGCCGTTGATACTGAAAGTGGACGGGCGCACCTCGCGCGGCGTTCTTGTGCGGACAGGCAGTGCCTGAGATGCGGCAGCGCGCCGGCCATCACCCCGGTATCCGCTTTCGGCCTCGGCTGCCCATTAATCCCGCGGCAACCTTCTATTGAACCAAAACCCTCAGCAGTAAATCGCCGCGGTTGCCGTCGGGTGTGATCCGGCCCTGGCCTTTAAGCCGCAATACTTTACCGTCCGTGACCCCGGGAGGCACACTCACATTATAAACGTGCCGCTGAAGTCCGTGGGCGATGGTCACCAGTTTGCGCGTTCCCACCAGCGCTTCATAAGGAGAAATACGGACATCGGCGTTGATGTCCGCCTGATCCGATGAAATGGGTCGCGCTACCTGCAACCGCTGCGTGCGTTTTTTGGCCGTAATCGTACGCAAGCGGTGGGTGAGACCGGATTCGGGCAACAAGGTAAAAAGCTTCAGGAAGATCATGCCGAATACAAAACCGCCCACATGCGCCCACCAGGCGATCCCGCCGCCAGTGACCGTGCTTCCGGCTGCATTGATGAATTGCAGGAGAAACCAGAAGCCCAGGAAGAAAAGCGCCGGGATTTCGACAAAGAAGGGAATAAAGATAATAGGGATAAGAGTCAGGATCTTGGCTGTGGGGTGAAGCAGGAAGTAGGCCCCCATCACGCCAGCCACCGCCCCGCTGGCACCGATGGTCGGAACGGTGGAGTGGCTGTTCAGCAGGAAGTGGCTTATCCCGGAGGCGACGCCGCATAGAAGATAAAACGCCAGGTAGCGCACATGCCCCAGGCGGTCCTCCACATTGTCGCCGAAAATGTAGAGCGACCACATGTTGCCGAGCAGGTGCAGAAACCCGCCGTGCAGGAACATGAAGGAGATCCAGGCGAAGAGCTGCTCAAATGACGAGAAGTGATCGGCCAGTCGCGGCAAGGTATAACGGCCCGGCACCAGGCCAAAGGTATAGATGAACCGATCCAGGCCGGCCCCCTGGCTTAACGTCACCATAAAGGCGAATGCGTTGATGCCGATCAGTACGTAGGTGACCAGGGGGATGTTGTGCGAAACCTGGGTGTCGCGAATCGGAATCATGCGTCGGCAGCCATTCCAGTCTCCCGCTGATCCGAATGTGTTTCGGCGGGAGCCAATCGCGGGTTGTGAATCAATCCGCTGTGATGCCGTCCGATGGTGCTCAGCGGTTACCTGTCGGCCCGGGACCCTCTATGCGCATGCTCAGATCGACGGCCCGGGCCGAATGGGTCAGGGCGCCTGCCGAAATCAGATCGATACCGGCGGCGGCCAGTTCCGGCAGCCGGTCGATTGTAACGCCGCCGGAGACCTCCACCGGCACCCGTCGCGCGATCAGAGCCACCGCGGCGCGGATTCGAGGCAGATCCATGTTGTCTAACATGATCA
>DDYQ01000199.1 GCA_002348005.1 Desulfobacteraceae bacterium UBA2230
CTGACGTCCTGCAGCCCGGGCACCCGGACCGCACCTCATTCCGTCTGGAGACGCTCATGCCCCCGAAACGGCGTTCAGCGAAATCGCGGAAGCTGCGCACCACGCCTTGACACGGCTTTGCGCAAGCGCCTATAATCGCAGCCTTTAACGGCGTCAAAACGCCGACCCGCTGACCGCAAGAAAGGTGCCCGCGCCATGAATTTCGACGCTCTGGAAGCGATATCGCCGGTAGACGGCCGCTACCGCGCCGCCACGGTCCGCCTGGCGGACTATTTTTCCGAAGGCGCGCTGATCCGCTACCGCCTGCGCGTGGAAGTAGAATATTTCATCGCCTTGTGCCGGCTGCCGCTGCCGCAGCTGAAGGCCTTCGACAGCGCCCGTTTCGAGGAACTGCGCGATGTCTATCGCCGCTTCGGCCTGGAAGCGGCCGGCGCCGTCAAGGCCATCGAAAAGATCACCAACCATGATGTCAAGGCCGTGGAGTATTACCTGAAAGAGCGCTTCGAGGCGCTCGGCCTGGGCGCGTTCGGGGAGTTCATCCATTTCGGCCTCACCTCGCAGGACATCAACAACACCGCCGTGCCCTTGGCCCTCAAGGAGGCCTGGCAGGATGTGATGTCCCCCGCGTTGCAGACGCTTTCGGCCGACCTGATCGCCAAGGCGCAGGTCTGGAAGAAAATCCCCATGCTGGCGCGCACCCACGGGCAGCCGGCCTCGCCCACCCGCCTGGGCAAAGAGCTGTATGTCTTCGCCGAACGGCTCGCCAAGCAGCTGCGCCTGCTCGAGGCGGTGCCGTTCGCCGCCAAGTTCGGCGGCGCCACGGGCAACTTCAACGCCCATCACGCGGCCTACCCGCAAATCGACTGGATCGCCTTCGCCGACCAGCTGGTCAACGAGGTGCTGGGGCTGGAGCGCTCGCGGGTCACCACCCAGATCGACCACTACGACCACCTGGCCGCGTTCTGCGACGGCGTCAAGCGCATCAACACCATCCTGATCGATTTGTGCCGGGATCTGTGGACCTATGTGTCCATGGATTACTTCAAACAGAAGATCAAAGAGAACGAAGTGGGCTCCTCGGCCATGCCCCACAAGGTCAANNTGCCGCACAAGGTCAACCCGATTGACTTCGAAAACGCCGAAGGCAACCTGGGGGTGGCCAACGCCATCCTGGAACATCTCGCGGCCAAGCTGCCCATCTCGCGCCTGCAGCGCGACCTGACCGACTCGACGGTGATCCGCAACCTGGGCGTGCCCCTGGCCCACACCCTGCTGGCCTATCAATCCCTGCTGAAGGGCCTGGGCAAACTGGTGCTGAACGAAACCGCGCTGCGCGCCGACCTGCAGAACAACTGGGCCGTGGTGGCCGAGGCCATCCAGACGATCCTGCGGCGCGAAGGCTACCCCGCACCCTATGAAGCGCTCAAGGCCCTGACGCGCACCCACGGGCCGGTCACCGCCCAGAGCATGCACGCCTTCATCGAAGCGCTGAACGTGCCGCAGGCCATCAAACTGGAACTGGCCGCCATCACCCCGCTCAACTACACCGGGATCATCGACTTCTAGCCCCGGGCAGGGGTTTGCCCGCCGTCAGGCGGAACCGAACACTCGGATTGTTTTCAAGCTTTTACGGCCCGTCCGGATCGACCGCCGATTTTCAATTCGCCCGGTTCTGTTCCGCCACCGGCCGCAGCGCGTCCAGAACGTTCACCGGGGCGGCGATCTGGCCGTGGTCCAGCATGATGCGTTCGGTCTGGGCCCAGGCCTCCCGGTCGATGCGGCCGACCGCGCCCTCTCCGGTGATCAGCGGACGGGTGGCCTCGAGTTGGGCCTGCATGTTTTCGGGCGTGGTATCCGGGTCGTGCCGCTGCACCATCGCAATCGCCTCCCCGGCGTTGGACGGGTCGACGGCCTCGCGCCAGCCTCTGAGCAGCGCCCGCATGAATCCTTGAACCAGCTGAGGTTTCTGCCGCCACAGGCGCTCCGAGGTGACCACGGAGTTGGCCACGAAGCGCACCCCGAAGCGTTCGGGATCGAAGAAGGCGATCGTTTCGCCGGCCCGGCGCATGCGGGCGGCGATTTCGACCCCCTGGGAGTTGATGTAGACCGGCCACAGATCGACCTTGCCCTGATAAAAGGGCGTATAGTCCAGCCGCACGCTGTACAGACGAACCTGGTCATCGCCGATCCCCGCCTGGCTCAGCAGGGTGCGCATGATGATTTCATCGTTTTTTCCGAAGGTGACGCCCAGGGACCGGCCTTTCAGGTCGCTCAGGTTTTCGATGGTCAGCCGCCCGGGCCGGTAGATCCAGTTCAGCGGATTGCTTTGGAAAAGCTGGGCCAGCACCACCAGCGGCGCCTTTTTTTCGAGCGCGCGGATGACCTGATCGGCCGAGGCCACGCCGAAATCGGCATGCCCCAGTTCGAGTTCACGGATGGCGTCGCGTTCCGGACCGCCCGGCTTGAGCGCCACGTCCAGACCTTCGGCGGCGAAATAGCCCTTTTCCAGGGCATAGACATCGCCCACCGTGGAGATGTTGATCAGCCACTTGAGCCGATAGCCCACCGGTTCGCCGGCGCCGGCCGGTCGCGCTGCCGGCGGGCACACGGTCAGGCCGCACAGCAGGATGACAAAAACGGCTTTTTTGAGCATGCGGGTCATGGCTGCACCTTGTGCCGGTTCAGGCCTGCGCCCAGGAGTTTCGGACCATCTGCCCCGCCCATTCGAGCAGTCCCTGATAGACCGACAACGTAATGCCGATCATGAAGAGCGCCACCAGGATCTTGCCCATATCGCTCTGGTACAGGGCGATCCGGATGCTGTAGCCCACGCCGGCGTTGGCGGCGATGAACTCCGCCACGATGGTGCCGGCCATGGCCAGCGTGGCGCTGCCGGCAATCACGGTGGTCAGCTTGTGCAGGTTTTCGAAGGCGCGGATTTTGACTTCCAGCTGCCAGCGCATGCGGCCGGTCTGGCGGTAGAAATGCTCGATGTCGTTCACCGGTTCGGACATGATGCCGAGCACGGAAAGCAGCAGCGGGAAATAGCAGATCATGGCGGCGATCAGCAGGCGGGTGATGAAACCGTCGCCGAGCAGGATGAAAATGATCGGCGCCACGGCCACGATCGGATAGGCCTGCACATTGTAGGCCGCGACCTTGATGAACGAACCGAACCAGGTGGCCTGCCGGCCCAGAATGCCGACGGCGAAGGCCAGCGCGATCGAAATGGCCTGCCCGATGACGGCGACGCCCAGGGTGTTGCCCACGTCCGCCGCGTAGCGCACCCATACCGCCCGGGCGGTTTCCCAGAGCAGGGCCGGGCCCGGAATGACGTAATCGGACAGTCCCAGCAGCAGTTTTACCGCCATCAGCACCAGCGCGCCGATCAGGTAGATCATCAGAAACTGACCGATCCGTCTAAGCAGCATTCATGATCTCCAGCATGATGCGCTGGTGCGCCCGATGGTCCACGGAATCCCGCGACCGGTAGTCCAGACCCTTCACCACCGCAGCCTGGGGCGTTTTGTGCAGCCCGCGCAGCACCCAGATGTCCCGGCAGAAACGGGCCACCTCCACCACGTTGTGGCTGATGTAGATGAAGAACGCATGCGGAAAAAGGTCCTTGATGGCCAGCAGGATCCGCCCGCGGGTCTTCTCGTCCACGTTGGCCAGGCTTTCGTCCATGATCAGCAGGTCGAACGCCTGCACCAGGTAGCGGATCAGGTTGACCCGATTCTGCTGCCCCAGGGAAAGCTGCGCGAAGCGCTGGCCGAGCAAACCGCCGAGACCGAATATCTTCACCAGCTCGTCCTTCTGGGCGGTCTTGTTGGCCGGCGTGACGCGCTCCAGGTGCCGGCCCACAGCGGACCAGCCCGGCAGGCGCTCCATGTTGTAGGAGTACAGCACCGACTCGAAGCCCACCGACCGGATGGTGCCGGCCGCGGGACGGAATTGGCCGCTGAGCAGGCGCGCCAGAGAGGTCTTGCCGACGCCCGAGGGCCCGAACAAGGCATGCAGGCCGGGCTCGCGCAGATCCAGGGAGAGCGCCTTGAGCACAGGTTTGCGGGTGCCCGGATAGAAAAAGTCCACGCTGCTGCATTCCAGCACTTTTGCGGACGGCTCGGCATTCGGCGCCATGTGTGGATTACCTGAAATTGAGGACATCACCGGTCCGGTGAAACGATACCCCGACCAACCGTGCTACCGGAATGGGATCTAACATAACGCTCTGAAGAAAGCCAGGTTTCGATCGTTCGAACCGCGGCGATCCAATTGAACCTTTCCCCTGAATCGGATTTTGTGGTAGATACTGCAGTGGCATGACGACCTTGGCTGCGTTTATCGACATCTTCGGGAGGAGACCGATTCATGGATATCAAGAAACATCTGGAAACCGCTTGGAACCTGACCCTCAAGCACATCGTACCGTTTATTCTGATGACCCTGGTCGTGCTGGTAGTGAGTTTTTTCAGCCTGGGAATTCTGGCCCCGGTCATGATGGCCGGCTACATGCAGTCCATCATCCTGATGATGCGCACCGGACGCGAACCCGCCATTCAGGATGTCTTCTCTGAAATGCGGCTGTTTCTGCCCTTGCTGGCCTTCACGGTCGCACTTTTCATCGCGGCGATGATCGGCTTTTCGCTGCTCTTCCTGCCCGGGCTTTTCGTCATGGCGGGTGTTACGTTCGCCTGCTTTTATATGCTTCCGCTGATGACCGACCGCCATATGGGCATCATGGACGCGATCAAAACGAGCTGGCAGATGGCCGTAAAAGGCAATGTGGCCGACCATGTGGTGGTCGTGATTCTGTACATCGCGCTGGTGGCCATCGGCACGTCCGTCTTCATTGGTTCGCTTTTTACGCTGCCGTTCGCCTCCGTGTTCGCGATTTCGGTCTTTCTGGAGCGTCAGGGCGAGGGCAGCGGCAGTCCGGCGGATGCGCCGCCGCCGCCGCCGATCATCGATTCCCAGGAATAGCCTTCCAGCCTGTCCCGCTGAGCGCCCGCGGCCGCCGCCCGCGGGCGCGCTTATTGCTGCTGAACTTCGATCTTCATCAGAATCTGCTGCAGCTTTTCCGGGCTGACCATCCCGCGCTGCACCATCAGGTCGCCGACCCCGGCTTCCCGCAACGCATCGATGCGCAGAACGGCTTCCGGCGATTGCTGCTGGATGCTGCAAAACGTATGCTTGAAGGTCAGCTCCGTCTTCTCCAGCCGCTCGATATCGTCCAGCTCCCGGTAGCCGAAAAAAAGAAAATGATTGCTGAGCAGGATATAAAAGAATCCGAGCACCGCTCCGATGATCAGGTAATGGGTCAAGCGCGAAAGCATGTTCCCCTCCGAGGTTTGTTCCGGCCATCGCAGTCCGCCGATTGCATCAACCGCCGCCTGCCGGCCCCGGGTAGAACTATCGCCCTGATTGACTGTTTCTTTAGGGCGCCAGGATGTGCTATTTTGCCCGCAGGTTCCGAACCCCCTACCCGGCGGCCGCACACCGGCTGACCCGCAGCAAGCCGCCGGCAGATCGGAGCACATTATCATGCTTCAGGATCAGGGCGATTCCTCACGGCTGCAGACCGAATGGGCCATGAATGTACTGACCGAACTGGTCAAATTCGCGGCCACCGACATGGAAGGCGTCGATGTACGGCTCTTTCCCGTCATGCTTGTGGAATTCATCATGTCCGAGAGCTTCGGCTACAGCGGCGCGGCCCTGTTTAACCGCCGCCGCACGGGCCCGGACGGCGCCTGGACCGAACTGGCGCGCAGGGGCCGTCTCGGCCTGAGCGAGATCGCGCCCGGCGACCCGCCGCCCGAGGGCCGGGCCGACGGCGTCGAGCTGTACGTGCCGTTCCAGCTTGTGGACGATTCCTATCTGATCGTCGTCGCCAAGCCCGATCCGCACGACCGTTTCGGCGAACATGAGCGCACCTTTTTCCGCCTGCTCGCGCTGGTGGCGACCTCGGCGCTGAAGATCCAGCACCTTTCCTTTTTCGACAATATCGAGGACATGCTCTACACCCACGACCTGGAGGGCCGCTTTCTGACGGTCAACCGCGCGGGTTTCCAGCTGCTGGGGTTTCACCCGGATAAAATTCTCGGCCGTTCGATCCGCGATTTCATAAGTCCCGAGCTGCCGGGCGAGCTGCTGGAGCGCTATCTGCGGGACGTGCGGGAACGCGGTTCGGCCCAGGGGGTGATGCGCCTGAGGAGTTCGGAGGGCGTGGAACATTACATGTCCTACAGCAACCGGCTGGTCGAGGAAGCCAATCGCCCCCCCTATGTCCGCGGGTGGGCCCGCAATATCACCGAACGCATTCTGGCGAAGCGCAAATTGCGCCAAATGGAATCCTGGGTGCGCCAGGTCCAGAAAATGGAAACCGTGGGGACGCTGGCCGGGGGGGTGGCCCACGACTTCAACAA
>DDYQ01000183.1 GCA_002348005.1 Desulfobacteraceae bacterium UBA2230
ACCTGGTCGGAGCTGATGGCCCGCTCGCTGTCCGCCGGGGGCGCCGGCCGCAGCGACATCATTCATAACACCTTCGGATACGGGCTTTTTACCGGAGGTCTGGGGGTGCACTACGGCGCGGAGCGCCTCGGCGCCTCGGTGATTCCTGTGTCTGGAGGCAACACCAAGCGGCAGGTCATGATCATGAAGGATTTCGGCCCTACCATCATTACGGCAACGCCTTCATATGCCTTGCACCTGGCCGAGGTGGCGGAAGAGATGGGCGTCAGTTTCAAAGAGCTGAAATTCAAATTCGGCATTTTCGGTGCCGAACCGTGGTCGGAGACCATGCGTGCGGAAATCGAGCGCAAGCTCAATCTGGCCGCTGTTGATATTTATGGGCTCAGCGAGGTCATGGGGCCGGGAGTTTCCATTGAATGCCACGAGGCCAAGAAGGGACTGCACGTTTTCGAAGACCACTTCATTCCCGAAATCATCGATCCCCGCACCCTTGAACCCCTGCCTTACGGGGAAGAAGGCGAACTGGTTTTTACCACGATCACCAAGGAAGCCTTTCCCGTGATTCGTTACCGCACCCGCGATATCACCTCGCTCAATCCCGAACCATGCATCTGCGGCCGGACCCATTTGCGCATGAACCGGGTTACCGGGCGCAGCGACGATATGCTGATCATCCGCGGNNCCCAGATCGAAAGCGTGCTGATGGATACCGAAGGCCTCACGCCACACTACCAGCTGGTCGTCGATCGCGAGGGGACATTGGACGTTCTCACGGTGCGTGTCGAAGTGAGCGGAAAGTTGTTTTCCGACAAGGTCAAACAACTGCAGTCCTACGAAAGAACGGTCTCCAGGAATATCAAAGAGCTTCTTGGGATTTCGGCAAAAGTCAAACTGGTGGAACCCAAAGCCATCGCCCGCAGCGGGGGCAAAGCGGTCCGTGTGCTGGACAACCGGAAAATATAATGCAGTCTGCTGCCGGACAACGGCACAACCGTTGATGAGGAGGAACTATGCAGGTCGAGCAAATCAGTGTTTTTCTGGAAAACAAAGCCGGTCGGCTCTCGGAGGTTACCGGCATCTTGTATGAAGCCGGGGTCAACATCCGCGCCCTGGCCTTGNNTGGCCGACACCTCCGATTTCGGCGTGCTCCGGCTGATCGTGGACCACAATGACAAGGCCGTGACTGCGTTGAAAGAGAACGGCTTTACAGTCGGCAAAACAGAAGTTGTCGCGGTTCTGGTGCAAGATCAGCCCGGCGGTCTGCATGCCATCCTGGAATGCCTGCGCAGCGGTGATGTCAATGTCGAATACATGTACTCCTATGTGCGGCAGAGCGGAAAAGATGCGATCATGATTTTCCGATTCGACCACATCGAGGCCGCCTCGCGACTGCTCAAAAGCAGAGGGTATACCGTACTCGATGGCGAGATGCTCTACCGGATTTGATCTGGCGGTTGCGATCCGGCATTCTCCTGTTCAGTTTCGCGGTACACTGTCGATAATACCGTCTAGGCCCGGAAAGTCTGGCGGGAGCCATTCCCGGCGTGGATAACCGACGGTAAAGTTCAGGCATGCAGGGGGCGATTGACAGGAAGCAAAGCGGTCCACTATAGTATGGCCGGTCTTTTTCGAGGGAGAGAATCAGGCTGAAAATGGTAAGCGCATCCCAATCAAAAAGCAAAATTCAGCTCGTCTGGGGCATCGCCTTGCTGGTTGTCGGCATCGCCGTTTTCTTCCGCGTTTCGCAGGTCATGCCTCAACTTGCTCAAATTCAGCAATTTTCATCCGTACTGGGTTTCATCCGGGTCAGTTTTTATATCATCGGTTTCATTCTGATAGGCGGCGGGTTGCGTAAAATCTGGGGATACATCCAGAGTTCGCAAAAATAAAGCCGCAGCGCAGCGACGTAAACTCGCAGAGCAGACTGGAAATCATGCTGAAAGCATCACAACCGCAGCAGATCAGCCGCAACGGTATTGAGACCTTGAAGTTCGAAATCGAATACCGCACGCGGCTGCAGGATATCGGCAACAAGATCAATTCGGCTCGTGATTTGGATGAAATCCTGATCGATCTGAGGGAAGATATCATCTCGCTATTCGCCTGCGAGCGTTTGACTGTCTACGTCATCGACGGCGTCAAGCGGGAGTTGGTCTCGCGTTTCAAATCGGGCGATGAGATTGCCGAAATCCGCATTCCGGTGGGCAAGAGTTCTCTTGCCGGCTACGCAGCCCTCACCCAGCGATTGATCAACATTCAGAATGTCTACGATGACAGAGAGTTGAATGCCATCGATGAAGACCTGCGCTTCGACAGGCGCTGGGACCAGAAAACCGGTTTTCGCACAAAACAGATTCTGGCCTATCCAATCATATTCCAAAAATATCTGATGGGCGCCATACAGCTCATCAACCGCAGAGGCGGCGACATGTTCGGGCCTCAGGACGAACAAGCCGTAATCGATCTGGCCAAAATCATTGGTATCGCGCTCTATAATCAAAAACGCATGGCGGCGCGAGGAGGACGCGCTTCAAAATTCGACTACCTGCTGGAAAACCATCTGCTTTCGCAGAAAGAGGCCAGCAAGGCCATTATCGACGCACGTCAGCGCAAGGAGCCTGTAGAGTCGCTGCTAATGCGCGAGTATAAAATTCCCAAAAGCGAAATCGGGGAATCGCTGTCGCGCTTTTATAAAGTACCGTTCATCGCCTATGGTTCCACTTATCCCATCCCCGGCGATCTGATGCAGGGCATCAAAGTGCCATTCATGCGCAATAACGTCTGGGTGCCGCTGCGAACCGAGGAGGGGCGGCCGGTGATCGCGATCGATGACCCCCACGACCTCAAACGCATCGATGAAATCAAGACCCTTTTTCCAGGCCGGAAGCTTAAATTCGTCGTCGCGCTCAAGCAGGACGTGCTCGACTTCATCAAGCTTTTTACAGCGGATGAAAAAGAGATGGCCGAGATCGACGAAATACTGTCGCAACTGGAAGATGAGACGCACCTCGTCGAAGAAGCGGAATCGTCAGTCGGTGAGGAAGACAGCGTGGTGGTGCAGCTGGTGAACAAGATCATCCTGGATGCATACGCCCGCAACGCATCCGATATCCATATCGAGCCTTATCCGGGCAAACAGAACACGCTGGTTCGTATCCGCGTGGACGGCGCCTGCAATGTCTATCAAACCATTCCTTTCTCTTACCGCAATGCGGTGGTCTCGCGCATCAAGATCATGGCCGATCTCGATATCGCCGAGCGCCGTCTGCCTCAGGACGGCAAGATCAAATTCAAGAAATACGGCGGCAAGGACATTGAACTGCGCGTGGCGACCATTCCGACCCAGGGCGGCATCGAAGACGTGGTGATGCGTCTCCTGGCGGCCGGCGAGCCGATTCCGCTCGAGAAGATCGGGTTCTCGACACGCAACTACGAAAAATTCCTGACCGCGATCACTAAGCCTTACGGATTGGCGCTGGTTTGTGGCCCTACCGGCTCCGGTAAAACGACCACACTGCATTCGGCCCTGGCCTACATCAACAAGACCGAGACCAAAATCTGGACCGCCGAAGATCCGGTTGAAATTACGCAGAAGGGTCTGCGCCAGGTTCAAGTCAAACCCAAGATCGGCTTCAATTTTGCCGCTGCCATGCGGTCGTTTCTGCGCGCCGACCCGGATGTGATCATGGTCGGTGAAATGCGCGACAAGGAAACCACCCATATCGGCATCGAAGCCTCTCTGACCGGTCACCTGGTTTTCTCCACCCTGCACACCAACAGCGCCCCCGAAAGCATCACGCGCCTTCTGGACATGGGCATGGACCCCTTTAACTTCGCCGATGCCATTCTGGCTATCATGGCCCAACGTCTGACGCGTACGCTGTGCGGCAACTGCAAAAAGAGCTACAATCCCTCGCGCGATGAATATCATGAACTATTGCGCGAATACGGCTCCGAAGCCTTCGAAAAGGACATCAACATTCCCTATACTTCGGATTTGACCCTTTTCAAGACAGGCGGCTGCGAGATGTGCAACGGCACCGGCTATCGCGGCCGTATGGGCCTTCACGAGCTGTTGATGGGAACCGATGCGATGAAGAAATTAATTCAGCGCCGCGCCCAGATGGAAGAGATTCGCGATCAGGCCATTCTCGACGGGATGACCACGCTCAAGCAGGATGGCATCGAAAAAATTTTCAAGGGGCATACCGATTTGCTGCAGGTGCGCAAAGTCTGCATCAAGTAATGCTCCCGCCCTGAACTACCAACTGCGTCAAGCGCTCCATTTAACTTCTGGCGAGGGGCGGCGAGGGCTTCCAGATGTACCGCGCATCCGCCGCCTCCGTCCGAGCCTCAGGATTGGGTAGCGGTAGCGCTTGGTACATTAATCTTGTTGGGAATCCGAAGCGTCCGACGGGAGTGCCGCCTTGAATTTCGCCAGGCGTTCTTCGTAAATCCGCCGGTCGGCCGACGCCTCAGATAATGCCCTTTCCTCCGCTTCGACCGCCTGCTCGATTCGTCCATTGGCGAAAAGCGCCTCGGCATAGGTGTCCCAGATGTGGGCGGCGGACTTCAAGCTGACGGCCTTTTCGGCCAGGACCAATGCCCGTTGAGGGTCGTAAAAATCGGTGCCTTTTTTATAGGCGAGCAACCACGCAAGATTGTTCAGGATATCGGGATTGTCAGGTGCCAGGACGGCTGCCTGCTCATAGGCTTCGGCCGCCTGCGCCATCCGATTCTGATCGTAATGGATATTGCCGATTGTAAAGTAGAGCATGGCATCTTCCGGTGTTTTGACTTGTTTCTGTGCCAGATAGGCCTGCAAGTCGGAAACATTCAGGTGCCGCACGCTTTTATTCATCACAAAACTGTTGAACTGAACGAGGGCCAGAGCGATCAAGGCGAATCCTGTCAGGTAAACCGCAATGCCCCGGCGCACTTTCCGGTCATGGCGGGCGATCCATTGGGGTTCGCTTTCGCAGCGCTTCAGAAAATCTACGCGTTCCTGAATGCTGAAATGATGCCAGTTGGGTTTGTCGGCGGGTTGGCCGCTGGTGGCCACAATTTTATCGAAGGTGGCGATCAGGGGGCGCACCGAAGGAAAAAGACGGAACACGAACAGATCGGCCTGACGTTCGAAGTTACGCATAAAATAGCCGAAAATGAAACGGAAATACACGACCACGCCGAAGATCAGCAAAACGCCGCTCAGTATGCCGACCGTTTTGACCGGATTCAAATCGAGTCGCAGCAGCGCATCGAGAAATGGAGAAATAAAGAATACGGAGTAGTAGCTGATGGGAAATACGGCGTACGAGATCAACATGAAGCCGACGAAAAAAACCAAGTATAGCAGTAAATGTTTCCGTTTGACATGTCCAATCTCGTGCGCGATCACCTGGTCGATTTCCTGAGGCTCAAGCAAGTGCAACAAGGCTTCGGTGACCAGGATATAGCGGAAACGGCTGACCAGGCCCATGACGCCGGCCGTGATCATGCGGCCGCCGAAGATCGGCCAGTAGACAATATCCGCATAGCTGACGCCTGCGCGGCGGCACAACTCTTCTATCCGGAACCGTGCTTCACCGGCTTGCAGCGGACGGCAGCGCCAGAAGCGTTGTACCATAAGGGGGGCGAAGATGGCGGTGATCAGCAGGAAGATCAAGAAATAGACGGTTTGGCCCACCGCGGTGTCGAGGAGTTGTTTAGGCCAGTCGAAGGGAAGTAAACGCAGCAGGTCTGAGATAATGAAAAGCAGCGTCCAGGGTAACAAAATCGGTACGCTGAAGGCAAAATTGGAGTAAACATAAGTGCCCCGCGATATGTCCGCCCGATATACTGCCTGATGGGCCTGGTACGAGAAAAACCAGACTACGGCCAGATACCCGATGAAGACCGCAAGAAAAAGAACTGCGTTAAGCGTCGGCAGAATCTTGAAAATCGGAAAGGCTTCGGTATACGAAGGCAGTTGCAGCGCCCAGACATCGATCGAAAAAAGCACCAGGGCAAGGATGCTGTGGCGGGTCATCAATATGCCGAAACGATGATCCGAAGCGGCTCTGTTCAAAAAGTCCGCCTGAAGCCGTAAGGCGCGGAACTGACGGCCTGTATAGGCGGCGAACAGCAGCGCCAGGACAACGAACCACGACAGCGCTTCCCAGACCGAAAGCGGTGGCGCATCGGTGGGCTCGTAAAGCGTCAACACCAGCAGGGCCACGATAAAGTATAGAAAATTGGCGAACATTGAAAAATTCGGTCCTGTTTCCGCTATGCTGTTATGCCGAGTGCATCAAATTCGGATCGTCCTGACGGCCTTGTTTGCAGAAGCGCTCTTTTTCACTGAAGATACATCCGCAGTAAGGCTGGCGGTACATTGCCAGTCGCTTGGATTCGGCAATCCCCTCCTGCCATCCCGCTCGGTAATCCTGATAATGGAAGGGGATGCCCACTGTGTGGGCCACTTCCTCACCAATGGATCGGATCAGGTCATGCTTCTGAAAGCGGCTGTAGAGCAGTGTCGAGCTGAAGGCGTCGAATCGGCCGCGCTTGGCAATCAGAGCCGTCGATCGCAGCCGGTCATGATAGCAGAAGCGGCAGCGTTCCGTTTCGCGAAAAACCACTTGGCGCATAAATCCTTGCAGGTCGTATGCATCGTCGATGATCAGCTTGAGCCTCAGAGTATCGCAATATTCCTGCAGGGTGTGCTGCCGCCGCATGCATTCACTGTACGGATGGATGTTGCTGCGATAGAAATATCCCATCACCTGGACCGACTCTGCGCGCAATTTTCGGAGCGGATAGATGCTGCAGGGCGCGCAGCAGATATGCAGCAGGAGTTTCATGAACGTTCCCCGAAAAGGGCGGTTCCTATGCGTACGAGCGTTGCGCCCTCCGCCACCGCCGCTTCGAAATCGCCGGTCATGCCCATTGAAAGTTCCCGCAGGTCGATGCCGGGATATTCGGCCTGAATGCCGTCGCGCAGTCGACGCAATCCTGCGAAAAAGGGGCGCGCCCGATCCGGATCGTCGAAAAAAGGCGGCATTGCCATGAGGCCCGTGATGCGCAGGTTGGCCAGCCGGCTGATGGCGTCTACCAGTTCCGGGGCTTCGTCGGGAATCACCCCCGATTTGGTCTTTTCGGCACCGATCTTGACCTGCACGAGAATGTTTTGAACCTTGTCGATTTTACGGGCTTGGACATTCAGTTCAGAAGCCAGGCGGAGAGAATCCACCGTATGAATCAGATCGAAAAGGCGCACCGCGTATTTCGCCTTGTTCGTCTGCAGATGACCGATAAAATGCCATTCGATTGGCAGGTCGGCCAAGGCATTGAACTTCTGGCGCGCTTCCTGAATGTAGTTTTCTCCGATCGCATGCGCTCCGGCATCGAAAGCGGCGCGCACCAGGTCGGCCGATTTGGTTTTGGCCACTGCGACCAGGCGGATGTCGCCGGGTGCTCGTCCGCAGTTCTGGGCCGCCGAGGCGATGCGCCTTTCGATCTGGCGAAGATTATGCGCGATGCCGGGGACCATTTTGAACCGATTGACTCCCGTTGACATTCTCGATGCGTACGACCCCTGCTTCTATCAGAAACTCGATCACCTCGCAGACCGGAAGGCCCACCACATTGGTGTAGGAACCGTTGATACGCCTGACCAGAAACGTTCCCAGCCCCTGAATGGCGTAAGCCCCCGCTTTGTCGAACGGTTCACCGGTATGAATGTACCACTCGATCTCTTCGGCGGACAGTTCCTTGAAGGTGACGTCCGTCATTACCACCGCGGTATGCGCGACCCCGGCGGAACGGCAGCAGATCGAGTAGCCGGTCAACACCTGATGGGTTTGTCCGCTCAGCCGCCGCAGCATGTCACGAGCCATAGCGTGATTACCGGGCTTGCCCAGTATTTCACGGCCGATCGACACGATCGTATCGGCGCCGATCACCCAGTTTCCGGGATGGTGAGAGGCAATGTCTTCGGCTTTGGTCCGTGCCAGCACTTGCACGCAGGTTGCCGGATCGTCCTGGGAAACCAGTTTTTCGTCGAATCGGCTCGGAATAATCTCGAACTTGAGTCCGGCCTGCTGGAGCAGATCCCTTCGGCGCGGCGAGCGGGATGCCAGGATGATGGGTGCCTGTTGAATTTTAGTGACCATGCACGCTTTTCTATCAAATGGGAATGGCTTTGGCAAGGCAGGCCACAGCCGACTCATTGCCGGCGCGTACCGATGTGCTCGCCTATGCTGGCCGCCAAGCTGATGCCCAGAAACAGCAGGGCGGAGTATATAACAGCATCCCACCCACCGGATTTAAAGGCCATTCCGGCTGCCGTGATGCCGATCCAGCCCCCGGCATAGTAGAATAGAACATAGAGGGCATTGGCCCGCCCCTGTCCGACGCTTACCCTGCGGTTGAGCGCGCCGACGGCGGCAGCGTGGATGGTGAAAAAACCGGTACAGATGCCCACCAGCCCGGCAATGATAGCGCTCAGGTAAGTTAGGCGCAGGGTCAGCAGGGAGACGGCCAGAACGATGGAGCCGCCGAGCAACATTCGTCCGCTGCCGAAACGGGTACTCAGGCGGCCGGACACCGGCCCCAGGAAAATGCCGACGATATAAACCAGGTAAATGAGCGTGGTCCATTCGGTCGAAAGCTGGAACGGGGGGGCGTTCAGTCTGAATGGCAGGTAATTGAAAAGCGAAGAAAAAATGGCGAAACTGGCTGCGGCGCACAAGTACAGGCGCAGCAGCGCCCAGCGTCCGAGCAGTTCACGGAAACGAATCCGGTTGCGTCCCGGTTTGCCCCACTGCGAACTGTGCGGGAGCCCGCGCAGGGCGATGCCGGTCGAGACGATCATGAAAAATGCTGCCGATACAAAGGCATAACGCCAATGCAGCGGAGGGTGGATCAAGCCGCCCAGTAGGCGTCCGCCTAGCCCGCCCAGCACGGTGGCCGAAACATACGATCCCATTACAACATTCAGCTTGTCTGAGGGAAGCGTTTTGGCCAGATAGGCCGCCAGGCAGGTTGTCAGCGCGGGGATGAAGAGTCCCTGGACGAAACGGGCTGCGATAAGAACCCACAGATGACCGGTCAGGGCGCAGATCAGGCCGCCCAGAGCGACCGCAAGTCCACCCACGGCCACTATGGGACGGATCGGCCAGCGATCGGCCAGAACCCCGAAAGGCAAGTTGGAAAGCGCGATCCCCAAAACGACAGCAGAAACGCTGAAGGAAACAGTAACAATATCGCTGGCGAATTCCTGCTGGAGCACAGGCAGAATAGGCTGGGTAATATAGATATTGGTAAATGAAGAAGATACCAGGGCAAAGACAATTGCTTGAAGGCGGAAATGATTAAGCTCAACCATAAGTGGCGGTTTTGGTCCGGATAAAAGATTAGCTGTGCATCCGCGAAGGCGCCGGTACTGCATTCATCGGTTGCAGTCGGTAATAACCTGATTGATTGCCCCGACGGCCGTTCAGCCTGAATTCCAGGCCATGATACTGCAAACCCGGGCAAAATAAAAGCAATCACCCATTGTCCTTCAAAGTAACCTTGTTAAATTTTATCCACAGATTTGATGATAATTCCAAAAGCGGAGGTATGGGACACTCGATATAGTCAAAGGGTACAAACATGGATACCAATGAACGTTTTAAAATCATACTGCGATGGTGGTTATTCTTTTCAGTTGCAGTTCTGGGAACGGCTGCGCTTTTCTTCTCCGGCTTGATTTACAGAGTAAATCAAGCCGACGTCACAAAGTTGAGTTTTTTAATTCTTTTCCTTTTCCTTGTTTTTACCATCCGCACCGGCAGAGAAACATACCGCTTGAGCAAACAACAGGAATTCTCCGCTAACGAAATTGCAGTCTTTTATAAAAACAGCGAAACCGGCTGGTTTGTGAGTGATATGCTTTTAACCCTGGGAATGATTGGAACGGTAGCCGGTTTTATATATATGCTGAGCAGCAGTTTTACAGATGTAAATTTCGATAATGCCAGCGCCATCAATGGTGTATTGGCCAAAATGGGTGCCGGCATGAGCACGGCCCTGTACACTACGGCGGCGGGCTTGGTCTGCAGTCTGCTGTTGAAGCTGCAGCTTTATAATTTCACCAGTCGACTGGATTTTATGGTTGATCTGCAGGGCAGGCAACAAAACGATGCGACGCAGACGCTATCATAATAATACGAGCTTTCTGGATCTGCTCTTCAATGCCCTTCTCGGATTCGTATTCCTGTTCATTATAGCGTTCATGGCGATCAACGTGAGCAGTAAAAAAGGTGATATCGAAACAAAAGCGGAATTCGTTATAACGGTAACCTGGGACGAGAAGAGCAAGGACGATGTCGATACCTGGCTCCAGGATCCGACGGGAAAGGTTTTGTTCTTCAAGCAGAAAGACATCGGGCTGGCCCACCTGGACAGAGATGACCTGGGTATCCTCAATGACCGCGTTACGACCACTGGAGGCAACCAGATCGAATATGTCTATAACCAGGAACTGACAACCATAAGAGGGTTTATCCCTGGCGAATGGGTTCTCAATCTACACATGTACAATAAGCGGGACCCTCACGCTGTTACGGCAACGGTGCGCATCGATAAACTGAATCCGCGGGCCGAAACTATCTTTAAGAAACAGATCGAAATGACCCGCAGAGGGGAGGAGATTACGATCGCCCGCTTTACCATGAGTTCGCAAGGAGAGATTATAGAGTGGGACGATTTGCCGAAAACATTGGTCATGATGAAGGATGCCCCTATGGGGTA
>DDYQ01000008.1:0-3120 GCA_002348005.1 Desulfobacteraceae bacterium UBA2230
ATTGCCGCCGGATGCTTTTTGGGCGTGCCCCCTTCCCGCATGGCCCCCCTGTATTCCGGAAGCCGCGGTTTTCCGGGAAAACCCCGATAGTGTCAGACGCATCTATTTGCCGCCGGCGGTTCATCCTCAGGCCTCCCGCCGTTACCGCACCCCGAACAAGACTAGGCGCCGCAGGGTCCGCGGAACGCCGCCAATCGCATCGCCATCATCCAGACGGCCAACCCGGGCAGTAGCGGCGTTTTTACATGCACAGGTATTGAATCTTAAGGCCAACAGACGATTCGAATAGACCCCTGACCTCATTCTGACCTGCAGGCTCCCGTCCTATATTGTGAAGAAATACAAAGGGGAAACAAGGCCATGGAACTTGAGGATAAACAAACGATCTCGATTTGGATGAAAACGTCACTTAATCCGGTATACCCGTCACTGTCCGCGAATACGCACGCGGATGTATGCATTGTGGGCGCCGGCATTGCCGGCATGAGCACGGCATACCTCCTGGCGCGTGAGGGCAAGGTCGTCGTCGTGCTGGATGACGGGCCCGTCGGCAGCGGCATGACCCAGCGGACGACCGCGCACCTTTCCTATGCGATCGATGATCGCTATGCCGAGATCGAGCGCCTGCATGGTGAAAAGGGTGCACGACTGACCGCAGAAAGCCACACGGCGGCCATCGATCGCATTGAATCCATCGTGGCCGGGGAAAGCATCGATTGCGATTTCGAGCGGCTCGATGGGTATCTGTTCGTTCCCCCGGGTGAAGCCAGAGATATTCTCGAACACGAACTGCAGGCCGCGCGGCGCGCGGGGCTGAGCGGGGTTGCCCGGGTTGAACGCGCTCCGATCGACGCATTGGATACCGGCTGGTGCCTGCGCTTCCCGCGTGTGGCGCAGTTCCATCCCGGGCGATATTTAGCCGGCCTGGCCCGCGGCATTGAAAAAAACGGCGGTCGCATTTTTTGCGGGACTCATGCCGAGCGCATCGAAGGCGGCCCACAGGCGCGGGTTCGAACGAGCGGCGGGTACACGGTCAGCGCCGATGCCGTCGTCGTGGCGACCAACACGCCCGTGACCGACGTGGTGGCCATTCACACCAAGCAGTATCCCTACACCAGTTATGTGATCGGCGCCCGTGTTCCGGCCGGTTCCGTCACCCGGGCGCTCTACTGGGATACGGCCGATCCGTATCACTACGTCCGCTTGCAAAGCATTTCCGCCCCCGGCGGCGACTACGATGTCCTGATCGTCGGCGGCGAAGACCACAAAACCGGCCAGGCGGATGACGGCCCCGAGCGGCATGCTGCTCTCGAGGCCTGGGCGCGCAAGCGCTTCCCGATGATCGAACAGGTGGAGTTCCGCTGGTCCGGCCAGGTCATGGAACCTGTCGACGGTCTGGGCTTCATCGGGCGCGACCCCGGCGGCCCGACGAATGTATACATCGCAACCGGCGATTCGGGCATGGGCATGACCCACGGCACGATCGCCGGAATGCTCATCACCGATCTGATCCTGGAGCGCCCCAACCCATGGGCGGAACTCTACGATCCGACGCGTAAAAGCCTGCGCTCACTGTTCGAGTACACTGCGGAGAACATCAATGTTGCCAAACGCTATGCGGCCGACTGGGTCACCGGCGGAGAGATCCAATCGGTCGATGAACTTCTTCCGGGTGAAGGCGCCCTCATGCGGCGCGGGCTTACCAAAATAGCCGTGTATCGGGACGAGCAGGGCAGGGTGCACGAACGGTCGGCCCTTTGCCGTCACCTGGGATGCGTCGTTCAGTGGAACAGCACCGAGAAAACCTGGGACTGCCCGTGTCATGGTTCGCGGTTTGATTGTTACGGCAAAGTCATCAACGGGCCGGCGAACCGCGATCTGAAGCTTCGGGAAGAATAGCGTTCGACGAGGAGCGAAACGGTCATCGTCTGTTAACCGGCGCTGCCCATGATCCGGCGGAGGGTTCAGCGGAAACGCTGCGCCGCCACCTTTCCAGGCGGTGCGACACATGCTATATACTCCGGGCGCAAACTTGCTTCGTTTAAACCGGACTAACGCTTGATATGGCGCCCAGAAATTGGCTGACGGCCGTGGTGGCCGATGAACAGGGGCAGATCATTGATCTGCAGGGCTACGCCGCCGTGGGCGCGGACGGTCCATTACGCGTGCCGCTTGCCATTGCGCACAGTTCGCTGCTGCCGCACGGCGGCGAGTTGATGTACCTGCCCGACCGCCGGCCCGTGGTCTGGGATATCGAGCGCCAAAGATGCGTCGTGCTCTCCGAAAATCCGCATGCTCCGGGTGAACGCGTTTTCCCGGTGGCCGCTTTCAATTCGCCAGGCTATGTGATCGCGTATACCAGCGCGTACGAAGAGGCGCCCGGCGCCGGCTTCCTCCCGCTCTTTTCCTATGCTGCGGTGGGATGGTCGCGCGGACGTTTTCGCTCCCCGGTCATTCTGGTGGATGATGAGCCGCGCCAGGACCTGCGGCAGATGCCGCGGGACAGGATCCTGTCCGGAATCAAGCGCCTGCGCAAGAAGCTGCCCGACAATCGGCTGCGCGCCCACCTGGAAAAGTGCGCCCTGACCTACGGCTGCCCGGCCGGCAAGAACTTCTTTCTAGGGCGCTACGAAGCCCCGCTGCCCACCGCCACCACCTGCAACGCACGCTGCCTCGGATGCATTTCACTCCAGAGTGAAGGGCGGATGCCCAGCAGCCAGAATCGAATCGATTTTACCCCCTCGCCCGAAGAGATCGCCCAGGTCGCCCTGGCGCATATCGACAGGGCCCCGGAGGCGGTGGTCAGCTTCGGCCAGGGATGCGAGGGCGATCCGCTTATGGCGGCCGACACCATTGCGGCGGCCGTTCGCAGGATCCGCAGCGCCACCGACCAGGGCACCATCAATGTGAACACCAACGGCAGTCTGCCCGAAAAAGTCGCCCTTTTGCTGGATGCGGGGGTGAACAGCCTGCGCATCAGCATGAACAGCGTGCGGCCGGAGTATTACAGCGCGTATTTCCGGCCGAGGGGCTATCGCTTCTTGGATGTGCTGCACAGCATCGATCTGGCTATCGAACGCGGAACGCATGTGGCTGTCAATTATCTCAACTGTCCGGGGT
>DDYQ01000008.1:3166-3620 GCA_002348005.1 Desulfobacteraceae bacterium UBA2230
GCGCCTCTTCCCGAAACTTGCGTACGGCTACTTCAACCCGCCTAAAGAGCGTTACCGCCAGGGTTGAGCAACCCTTCGATCACCGGAATCAGCTCTCTGAAATCAGACTGCTTTTCTTTTTCGGGAGCGCGGGGTTGCCCCTCCGCGTAAGTGCATCCGAAATACCGGTCGATACGGATGGAGCGCTGTCGGCAGTAGGCCAGCAGAGAAGGTTTGGCCATGCTGGCGATTAGTTTGGCACCGCTGCGCGCACCCCATTCAAAGTGCGGGCCGTCGCCGCCGCTGTCGCCGATTACGATAATACGCGCGGGGGGGATGTGGAACTGAGCGGCCGCGTCGGCGCTGTGGCGGGCCTTGTCGGAGGTGGCGTACAACTCGTAGATATTCGGCGGATCGCCGGGCGTTCCGGGATAGCGCACCCAGGGATGGGCGGCCAGCGCCGCCACGGGCGGCA
>DDYQ01000084.1 GCA_002348005.1 Desulfobacteraceae bacterium UBA2230
AACGAAGCCGACAACGGCCTGACCAACGAAGCTTACAGCGTGGCCATGGCCCGCACCTCGGACCCGCACAGCGCGACCGCCCAATTTTTCATCAACGTGAAGAACAACGCTTTTTTGAATCACAAAGCCAAGACCCCCGACGGCTGGGGCTACGCCGTATTCGGCAAGGTCGTCAAAGGTCACAATGTGATCAACAAGATGAAGGCCGTAAAGACGGGGCGCAAAGGCATGCACGACGACGTGCCCGTGGAGCCGGTGACCATCCTCAAGGCCGAGATCATCAAAGAACAATCCTGACGATCACGCGACTGGCGAAAGCGCTCTCCGCGCAAACAGTGGAATCCCCCTTTTCGCGGGGGGGATTCTTCTTATTCTTCGGCGGGGGCACCTGCTGCCCACCGCCGGATCGATTCGATTTCGGATTCGTTCAACCCCAGCGCCGCCAGGAAATCACGATGCCCTGCGGGGGTCAGACGTTCAAATCCCTCGTGCCACTGCCGCATGCGTGCATCGTCCAGCCCCACCGAACGGAGCAGCGCGCTCCAGCGCGTGATATCCATGCCGCGCATTTGCGGCAGGTTGCCCTTGCGCAAAATTTGCAGGATCACCTGCTGCTGACCGCGCAGGGCGCGGATGCGCTCGTCCAGCCGGAGCAGCTGCCGCTCAAGGAGTGTCTGCAGCTCCGAAGCGCCGCTTTCCAGCAGGCGCGCGATCTCCTTGAGCCCGAGTCCCGTACCTCGGAAAAATACGATTTTTTCCAGGCGTGCGAGGTCCGCGCGACGATAGAGGCGGTAGCCGGCCTTGCTGCGAAGGGAGGGCCGCAGCAGGCCGATGCGGTCATAGTAAAGCAACGTGGTGCGCGACAGCTTGAACTGCCGGGCGGTTTTACTGATGGTCTGCATGGTCGTGACGGTGGCGACGGTAATCGCCGGTCAGGCCGGTAAGCATCCGACCGGTGGTCAGATAGTGGGTGAGCGTCCGTTCCAGCATGCGCATTTCTCCTTCGTAAACGGCATCGGTCAAATTGGCGAGCAGGGCGTTGCCCTCGGGCGTGAGGCCGGTGCAGACGCGCGTCCAATCGGCACAGGTGGATTCGTCCGCACCTGGGGTCAGGCGGATGGACAGGTGGATAAGCAGTTCCTGCCGCCCGAAGCGCACGAATTCGATCTCGCGGGGAGGCCGATACCGGCTCACCGTCCAAATTTCCGCTCCGCCCACATCGGCAAACTCGGTGCTGAAAATGCAGTTTTCCTCGGCCACACCGGAGTCGGACCAGATCACCCGGCATTTCCAACCTTCCAGCCAATCGTATTCCCGCACCGGGCACAGCAGGGGAAAGACCTGCTCTGGTGCGGCCGGATAGCACTGCCGTCCACGGTTGATGATTCTGCGGGGAATGAATGCCGCTGCCATAGGGACTCCTTTCGTCTCTTCGGGTTCAAAGCCCGGATTGTCTTTTTTTTGAACCTAAACTATGAAGCCGTAGACGGGTCAAGGCGTGAACCGGCATAAGACCCCCGGACACATGACGCGCGCACTCGCCCGATACCGGTGCCGAAAGGCTTAAATTAAAAGCTGACGGCAAGCACGGCGTCACCGTTTTACTTTCAGCCCTCATTTTTTTCTTCACGCGCGCAGCTTGCCCCTGAACATGGAAAAGAATACCCCGACCAGGCACAGTCCACTGAAAACGGCGAAAATGGTTCTGGTGCTTTTCAAAAAGAGCAGGTAGGTATCCGGCTGGATCGGCTGGCGACCGATGAAAATGGCCAGCACCATGGCGGCGACGGCCATGCTCAGCATCTGGCCCAGCAGACGCATTGTGGAGGCGGCGCCGGCGGCAACACCGAAATGGCGCCGCTCCACCGATCCCATGATGGCGCTCATGTTGGGAGAAGAAAAAAGACCGAACCCGACACCCAGCCAAATCAGGTTGGCCACAATCAGACCCGCATGGGTGGTTGCGTGAAGCAAGGAGAATCCGGCCAATCCAAGGGCCGTGACGCCCATTCCAGCCGAGGCCAGCAGGCGCGGTTCGATGCGGTCGGAGAGCCGGCCTGCAATCGGCGAGCATATCGCCATCGTGACCGGCTGGGCTGCCAGCAGTACCCCGGCGGCCTGCGGCGACAGCCCTTTAAGATACTGCAGAAACAGACTCAGTAAAAAAGCGATCGCAAAGGTCGCGGCATAATTGATCAGGGCCGCAAGGCTCGAGAACGCAAAGGTGCGGTTGCTCTGAAACAGGCTGACGTCAAACACCGGTTGCGCTGTGCGCTTCTGCCGCCGCACAAAAAGACCCAGGCCGATCAGCGCAGCGCCCAACAGCAGATAGCCCTGACCCGCAGGCAGATGGGTGGCACCGTACACCAGACTGGCCACTGCCGCGCCATACATCAGGCTGCCCGGCAGATCGAGCTTCTGGCCGCGCGCATCGGCCCATTCGCCTTTAAGGTAGCGCCGGGTGATCAGGATCATGGCGATGCCCAGGGGCAGCATCAGAATGAACAGATAGCGCCACCCCCAGCGATGGGTGATCATGCCGCCCACAAACGGCCCCAGCGAAAGCCCCACATAAACTGCCGAAACGTAAATCCCGATGATCCTGCCGCGCCGTTCAGGGGGGAACACCGACGTGATGATCGCCATCCCGGTGGTCACGAACATGGCCGCCCCGCTGCCCTGCAGAAAGCGCGCGCCGATAAGCCCCGCGCCTGATGAGACCAGCAGGGCCAGTGCCGAAGCGAACGTGTAGACCGCAAGGCCGATGGTGAAAACTTTTTTTCGGCCATGGATATCGGCGAGCCGTCCGGCGGGTATCAGGAACATCGCCGTGGCCAGCAAATAGGCGGTGGCCATCCAGCTCAGCTGCACCGCATCCATCCCGAAGTCGGCCTGGATGGCGGGCAGCGCCACGTTGACCGATGATACCATGAAGGGGCCCAGAAAAGAGGTGAGGGTGGTGACAACGAGCACCGAACGTTCGAGGGCCTGATCGCCTGCCATGCTAGCTTCTCCTGGTGCGTCGAGGCCCGTCTCCGGACCGGCGGTACCGGAGGCGGAATACCGCAGGTGGCAATTTGAGGATCAGGCCCGCTGGAGCTTTGCAATCTCCGAGGTGCAATGCGGACAGCGGGTGGCATTGAGCGCGACCTGGGACATGCAGAAGGGGCACGCTTTGGTCGTGGGTGGCGCGGCCGAAGCCTTTTCCTGCCGCCGCAGCGAATTGATGCTGCGCACCAGCAGGAATACGGCAAAGGCCACAATCAAAAAGCTGACCAATGCATTGGCGAAAAGGCCGTAGTTGATGGTGACCGCGCCGGCTTCCTTGGCTTCCGCGAGGGCTACATAAGGGCCGGGCGCATTGGCGCCCTGCTTGAGGACCACAAAAAATTCCGAAAAATCGATACCGCCCAGCAGCAGGCCAATGGGCGGCATGAGCACATCATCCACCAGCGATTTGACGATCGTACCAAATGCACCGCCGATGATGATGCCAATTGCCATGTCGATGACGTTTCCGCGCATGATGAATTTCTTGAACTCTTCGAGCATAACTCCCTCCCCATAATAATGCTGAAATGATGGTTCTTACGCCTGTATTATACGACAAAGAAATCAAATAATCATTCGCTCCGGTATCGGCGCGGGGAATAAGATACAATTAGGCGACAACCATCCACAACCATCGAGAGGACAGACCATGCATAACCGCCCATTGGATGCCCTGCACATCATCGGGATCCGCTACCGTCAGAGCACACCCGCCAGCGGCGACGAACGCTCGCTGGATGCCTACCTCACCGCTGCGGTTTACGACCAGGCTGGTGTTCCCTGCACCTACTTTGAGCCGGTTTTCCCCGAGGAGCAGCGCTCACTCGATGAGCCGACCAACCTGGGCATCCTGGGTGGGTTGATTGCAGATGAGGTTGCCCAAGCGCGCGGGATGGGAAAAGCGGTGCTGATGACCGGAGGCGACTGCAACCACATCACCGGCGTGGTTGGCGGGCTGCAGGATGCGCACGGTGCGGGGGCGCGCATCGGGCTGGTCTGGTTTGATGCCCACGGCGATTTCAACACCCCGCACACCACCCGCAGCGGGATGCTGGGCGGGATGCCGGTGGCGGTTGCCGCCGGGCTGGCGCATGCCCGCTGGCGCGAAGGCTCGCACATCGCCGCCCCGCTGCCTGCCGACCGCATCCTGCTGGTAGATGTGCGCAACCTCGACCCTGTCGAAGAGCAGCTCATCCGTGCCGCCGGCGTGGTGACTGCAGCCGTGGCGCCCGGCTTCCCCGGCACTGACCTGAACGAAGCAGTGACCGACCTGGCTGAACGCTGCGACCTGCTATACCTGCACATCGACTCGGATATTCTCGACGAGCGCTTCACGCCAAGCCACGGGACCAGGGAGCCGAACGGCCCCGACCTGGCACAGGTCA
>DDYQ01000244.1 GCA_002348005.1 Desulfobacteraceae bacterium UBA2230
TGGGGGCCGGTGAAATCCTGCTCAACTGTATCGACCGGGACGGCACCAATTCGGGGTTCGATCTTGAGCTGATCAATGCGGTCAAGAATGCGATCACGATACCTCTGATTGCATCGAGCGGCGCCGGCGCAGCCGAGCACTTCGTAGAGGTCTTTACCCGTACCCGTGCAGAAGCGGCACTGGCCGCCGGCATCTTTCACCGCGGGGAAGTGCCGATCGCCGAGGTCAAAGCCGCCTTGCGCGATCACGTGGAAATCAGAACGTAAGGACGGCGTTTAGAAACTGCTGGGGAATCTGCGGAACAAATCTCGGGCTAAGGCATCGGTACGGACCAGTTTGCGGCGCATTCGGGCCAGAATCGATTGCGATGTTTCGGGAGGGATAAGCTCATTGGAGCGTTCGGACAGAACTTGGAGCGCGGCATCGACGACCTGCGGATCCAATTGACGACCCTTTTCCGATTGCAGGCGCAACATGGCCTGGGTGACCTCCAGACAGGGCTGCCCCGCCCGCCCGAAAAGCATGCTGTCCAGAACATCGCACACCGCGAGGATTCTGGCCCCCAGGGGAATCTGCGCACTTTTGCGGCCTTCGGGATATCCCGTCCCGTCATAGCGCTCATGATGATAGCGCACCATCGGCACCAGATCGGCGCCATCGCTCATGGGCGCCAGAATACGCGCCCCGATTTCGGGATGTTCTCTGATGTGATCGACTTCCTCCGCCTCCAGCCGCCCCAGGCGCGCCAATACCTGGTCTTCGGTGCCGATTTTACCGATGTCGTGCAATAGCCCGGCGCGATAAATCGTATCGGTTTCGCGCCCCGGCAATCTCAAGGCCTGCGCACAGAGACGCGCCAGGTGCGCCACACGCAATGAATGTCCATAGGTCTGCCCATCCTTGGCTTCAAGTGCGATGACCAGACCTTCGACTGTCTGCTGAAAGCTGTGCAGACGGCTCTCGGTGAACCAAAGGGCTTTCTGCAAGGCAATGGCCCCCTGCTCCCCGAGCGCCGCGAGAAAATCGATTTCGGTGCCGCGGAAGGCTTTGCGCTTCCCGAAATAGACCGCCATAACCCCCATGTAACCTTCCGCAATATTAAAAGGAAGACCCAGCACGGTCTGTACCCTTTTTTTACCCAGACGCTCCAGATTGGGAATTCGCTCATCGTTGCGGGCGTCGCCAATGATCACCCGTCGGCCTTGCGCCGGTGAAAAAAGCTGTTCAATGGCGGAGTAGTCCACCGTGCTCAAGCTGCGGTAGTCGAATCCATGGGTGACCCGGTCTACAATGGTCCGGTCGCACGTGTTCAGGATCCAGTAAATGGCGCCGCGGGCGGCGGTTAAAATCGTGACCTGTTCGACTATTCGTTTCAAGACGTCCTCGACGTCCCGGCCTGAATGAATAGCGGCGCTGATATGCCGAAAAGTCACCAGATAGCGTTGATGCAGAACTGCGGTCCGGACCGCCAGTGCGCCCTGCCCGGCCAGCGCTTTGAGGCAATTGAGGGTCACCGAATCGGGTGAAACCGGATCCCTGAAGTAAACCCTCAACACCATACGGGTTTCCTCCAGAATCGGGAAAGGCAGGCCCACAACCGTGACAATGCCTTCGCGGCGCGCGGCGTCCGGATACTGAATACGGGGATCCTGGCTGATGTTGTCGATGACGACGGGAGCATCGCCGAAAATCTCGGAAAGGTCGGGATCGGCACGCACCTCACCTTTTTCAAGGTAGGATCGGCTCAGGCCGACGGCTGCGCGCAGCCGTAATGTGCCTTGCGGCCATTCCAAAACCCGCAGGGTACAACCGCATGCATCGAACGCCTTGGCGATTTCTCCCAGTATATCGACCAGCAAACCTTCCAGGTCGTCGCGCTCATGGACCGCCAGGGTGATTCGGGCAAAAAGCTCTGGGAAGTTTTCAAAGGAGATTGACATTAATGGATTGTCGTGGACTGTCGGACGCCACTATAACCACAAGTACAGAAAGCATCCCATGTAAATGAAGGTGGCGACTGCTGCGACGGTCATCCTGAGTTTGTTCAGACCTGCGGCTTGGCGCACGGCGATGAATCCGATGGCAAACAAATACACCGAAAAAAATAGGGCCAGGCCGTAGACCAGCATGTTGTTATACCCAGCCTGCAGTGCGACGACGAGCGGCGCCAGGGGCCAGGCCGCAGCCGCTGCTGCACCGGAGTTCATATAGATTGGAATGAACAGGGTAGATCCCCCCATGCCGCGGCAGAAAACCCACACAAAAAGGGCGGCTCCGCCATGCATCAAGAAGGCTACCGCAATGCCCATCATTACCAAGAACAGAGCGTTGTAATCGCCCCCCGGTCCCACGCCCTGAATCGCCAGCAGCCGACGGCTGAGCGACACGGCAGTGATGCCGTATAAAAGACCGAGCAGGCTTACATGCAACGTACTGTAACGCAATAACTGGTTTCGGTTGACCAGATCTTCATACACCTGGCGGTCCCCTGCCAGTATCCGTTTCAAATCCGAAAAATAGATCATCGGTCGTCCTTTTGCACTTCATCGGATAGGAAATGGCGGGCTGCCGGTTATCGGCAACCCGCCATTTTAACTGGAACTAACCTGTCGCGTTTAACTCCACGGTTGCAGCCCCCACCAGAAAACGATCAGGCAGACCACCGTTGCCACCAGCGGCCAGGTGATACCATTGTATCGCGATTCCTCATATTCCTCGCCCCACCCGTGAATGCGATCGATCACTTTTTTATCTTCCAGGGTGGGAGCAAAGGCGGCCAAAGCCGGTAACCGGTTAAAAATGATCGACAGGACGATGAACATGGCGAAACTCAGCGGAACGGTGACCATGCCGCCGGACATGCCCAGTGCCGCCGCCAAACCGTTGCCCACCACGATGCCGGGGAGCACATGCGGGGAAATGATAATGTAAAGGACACCGCAAATCGATGAAGAGATGATCATGGCCAGCTTGTTGGCCTCCTTCCACCAGACCCCCAGGAGGATCGCCGGGGTGGCCGTGGTGGCCAGGAGACCGAAGGCCCACAGGATACTGGTGACCAGGAACTTGGGCGGCTGGAAGGCCAGCAGAATGGCGGCGACACCCCCCAGGCCCAGGGCCACGTAGCCCCAGCGGATCTTCTTGCGCTTTTCCATGTCGGGGGCCAGGATCCCCAAGAGGTCGTTGCCTACGAGACCCGCGATGGCCATGAGGTTACCGCCGATGGTGGAGAGCCCCGCCGCCAGGGCGCCGCCCATGACGAAG
>DDYQ01000242.1:0-227 GCA_002348005.1 Desulfobacteraceae bacterium UBA2230
GCAGTGATCGTAAGCGGCGTGCGCACGCCGATTGGGAAGTACCTCGGCGGGCTGAAAGAGCTGCCGGCCTACCAGCTGGGCGCATTGGTGCTGGAGGCTGCCCTGCGCAGGACAGGACTTGCCGCGGAGCAGGTCGATGAAGTGATCATGGGCCAGTCCTATCAGAACGGCGAATCGGTCAACATCGCCCGCATGGCCCTGCTGGCTGCCGGCTGGCCGGTGCAGAT
>DDYQ01000242.1:351-2771 GCA_002348005.1 Desulfobacteraceae bacterium UBA2230
TGGGGGTTCATGCCGCGCGGGCACGGATCGCTGGACATGTGGGGCCTCCCGCTGTTTGACCGCATCCAACGCGCGCGGGTCATGTCGCAGCCTATCGAGCGCTTCGGCGAACTCAATTCGATGATGACGTGGGCCGAAGCGGCCGCCCGCGAAGAGGGCATCACCCGCGAAGCGGCCGACCGCTGGGCCGAACGCAGCCACCGTAAAGCCTGCGAAGCCATAGCGGCCGGCCGCTTCGCCGACGAAATCGTACCGGTCTCCGTCCCGGGTGCCAAAGGCAAGCCGGTAACGATCGAAGGCGACGAACCACCTCGCGCCGATACCACGCTTGAGAAACTGGCCGCGCTCAAAACAGTCTATGAAAACGGTATCTGCACCGCCGGCAATTCGTCCACCGAGAACGACGGTGCGGCCGCCCTCGTACTGGTATCGGCCCGCGTGGCCCGCGAGTTGAACATCGACGGCCGTTCCGGTCCCTTCGCCGACCTGACCGCCTCCGCCGTGGCGGCGGCCGACCCTACGTTAACCTATCCGGCGGTGCCGGCGGCTGTCGAAAAGGCCCTGCGCCGGGCCGCCGTCGGCATCCGGCAGATGGATCTGATCGAAATCCAGNNTGGGGCACCCCATCGGCGCCACCGGCGCGATGCGGTTGGTCACGCTGCTGCATGAGATGTCCCGCCGCGGTGCCGCTTATGGGCTGCTGACCATCTGCGGCGGCGGCGGGCAGGGAATCGCCGCTGTATTGCGGCGAAAGGCATGAAGCTTCACGCTGCAGTCATTTCGCGTGACTATTTTCTGCGGCGATAATGGGCCGTCATGATCGTCTGCCACTTTCCCGCTTCATCCTGCATGTGGGCGGTCAAAGTCCGGTGATCGTCGCTTTTGAACGCGATCACGTCCCGATAACGCATTATTTTTCCTTCGATCGTCATGTGAGGCCCTTCGGCGTTCAGGGTCAGCACATTTTCGGCCGCGTCCAAATTTCCGTCGTAGCGCCACAGGTAGGTCATCATCGACCCGATCCAGGTGCCGACGTAACGCCCCTTCTGCACGTCAAATCCCACGGTCATGATCATNNGTGGCCTCGCCGCCGCCGGGCATTTCACCCTTGCCTTCGGCAACCACCCAGAGGCCGCCGATCGAACGCACGATTTCGACCCCCTTGAACGTGATGTCCGGCTTGCCGGGCTCTCCGGCCGCTTCGCCTTCGTATGTCCACTCGCCAACGAGCTTGTGCAGCCACTTATGTTCGTTCCGCTGTTCGACTTTCGGATGTTGGTATTTTTCGGTCTCCATGGGAAATATTCCTTTCGCCTGAAAGCGTTATGATCGAATCTCTTCCGCTGAGCCGGCTGCCGCATCCGCGCACCCTCGGGCTCACCTGGATATACATTATGCCATCTTCGTGCTCCGGCAACCCGACCTACAGCCTTGCTTGGGGTGCCAATGAGTTCTGAAATGGACGATTATGGGGTCCAACCCCCATATTCCGCTATGAGCCGGTTCTTAGTTTCACAGATTACCATGGCAGTATTCACAATCAGGAGGAAACCTATGCGTCCAATAAAGGTGCAGACCATACATGATACAAAGGTGGAGGTCCGGCCGGATCTGCTGGCTGCGCTCTCCGCCAAGATCGGGGGGCAGGTTCTGGATAGCCGCCATCCCGCATACGATTCGGCCCGTGCGGTGTGGAATGGATTGATTGACAAGAAGCCGGGCATCATCGTTCAGTGCAAGGGCGTGGCTGATGTGATGACGGCCGTCAAATTCGCTTCCGAGCACGATCTGCGCATCTATGCGCGCGCCGGCGGCCACAATGTGGCCGGATCCTGCATGGACGAAGACAGCTTTACAATCGATCTGTCACCCATGCGCGCCGTTCATGTGGATCCGGTCAAACAAACCGCCAGGGTTGAAGGCGGCGCGCGACTGGGTGACCTGGATCACGAAACCCAGGCGTTTGGGTTGGCCGCACCCGTCGGCGTGGTTTCAGCCACAGGTGTGGCCGGTCTTACGCTTCACGGAGGAATGGGCTGGCTGCTGCGCAAACACGGACTCTCGATCGACAACCTGCTGTCGGTGGAAATCGTAACGGCCGACGGACAATTCCGCCGGGCCGACCGCGACCATAACGCCGATCTGTTCTGGGCGGTCCGCGGCGGCGGGGGCAACTTCGGCATCGTAACGGCGTTCGAGTTCAAGCTGCACCCGGTCGGCCCTCAAGTGTGGCTGTCGGTGCCGATCTACCCCCTCGAGCGTGCTTCCGAGGTCATGAACGCATTTGACGAGTACATGCAAACCGCACCCGACGAACTCATGGGTATCGGGGTCTACTGGAGCGCGCCCGAAGTTCCCGAGGTTCCGGAACAATACCACGGCGTCCCCGTCGTGATCCTGCTCGGATGCTACACGGGTCC
>DDYQ01000152.1 GCA_002348005.1 Desulfobacteraceae bacterium UBA2230
CTGCGTATAGCCCATAGACAGGAGCACATCGCCGGCACCGATCGACAGGTTCCAGATCCACAGCGAAAGCTTGCCCAGCGGTTCGCTGTACAGGCGCGTGCGGCAGAGAAAGGGAACCAGATAGAAGCCGGTGCCCAGCAGGCTGGAGCCCACAAGACCGAAGATCACCGTGTTGGTGTGCATGGGGCGCACGCGGCTGACCAGAAGGTAGGGCAGATCGCCCAGCAGCTCGGGCGCCACGAAGTGGACCGCATCGATGCCGCCCAGCGTGGCGCCGATCACAAACCATACGGCCGCGCTGATGATATAGCCCTTGGAGGTGCCGTTCGGTTCATCCTTGAGTAGTTTCACGCTTGCGGTCTCCTGTTGCCCACGCACCTTCAGTGATGACACGCCAGCCAGCAGTCCACCTGCGCACCCTGCGAGCGGTGGCAGTCGATGCAGAAACCCATTTTGAACCGGGTGCGGAACAGACGGTCCTGGGTTTCAACCGGTCCGTGGCACTGGCCGCACTCGAAGCCGGCCCAGGCGATGTGCGGCTGGTGGTTGAATTGAACATAGTCCGGCAGGTAGAAGACCCGCACCCATTCGATGGGCTTGCCGGTCTGCAGGCTCATTTTCTCCTTCAGGATCTCGGGATGCAGCGGGATGATGTATTCATGGCAGAAAAAGCATTTGCTCATCGTCGGCAGTCCGGCCCGCGCGCCGTGTTCGGGATAGGGATGGCAGAAACGGCAGCTGATCTGCTTGGTTCCGGCGTGCACCCGATGGCTGAAGGGGATCGGCTGGGCCGGCCCCACCAGGCGGTGCGGATAGGCGTAGAAGTAAAAGAGCATCATCGCCCCGGTCACGGCGATCGCGGCAAAGGCCATGACCCAGCGGCCTGGATGATAATCGGGTTTTCGCCTGTCGTTCATCGGGGAGAATCTTCCTCCCGGCCTGAAAATTAATGCTTGCGGTTCAATCCTTTCCAGAACAAGGGATCGGACACCGGCAAAAGCGGAATATGCCTCACGAACACCAGCACGCACAGCCCCACGAGTCCGAAAAAGCCGACCGTGATCAACACCTCGAGCGGTCCCAGGGGCAGGTCGTGCGCCTTCCAGAGCGACGGCGCGATCAGGATGAAGCGCTCCATCCACATGCCCGCCAGGATGAGCGTGCACAATCCCACCATGAAGCCGTGGTTGAATTTAATCCGGCGGCTGAGCAGGATGACGAACGGTATGGCGAAGCAGACCGCCAGCACCAGGTAGGCGACCGGCTTCCACGGCAGATGGCGCACGCGCTCCAGCACGAAATGCGTCTCCTCGGGAAGATTGCCGTACCAGGTGATGAAAAATTGGGTGTAGAAGAAATCGGCGGTCAGCAGGCAGAAGCCCAGGAGCAGTTTGCCCAGATTGTGCAGGTGCAGCGGGCGGATAAAATCCTGCAGACCCAGCCAGCGCTTGGCGATGAAGGCCATGATGATCAAGGCGGCGATGCCGCTGAAGAAGCTGCCGATGAAGTAGTAGGCGCCGAACAGCGTGCTGTGCCAGTGCGGTTCGAGGGACATGATCAGGTCGAAGGCGATCAGGGAGAGCAGCACGCCGAAGCAGAGGCCGAAAATATTGGCATACACCATCTGGGCGCCCTGGTGCCGGCCGTCCGGTTCGACCTGGTCCGGCCGGGACTGCCGCAGCAGGCGCCGGTCGCTGCGCACGCCGTAAAAGACCATCGCCATGGCCGCCGCCGAGAGCAGCAGAAACACCGCCCCCTGCCGAAAGTACATGAAGCCGAAATTCAGCCAGGCGGCCTTTTCGGGCAGCGGCTCGCCGATCCAGGGAAACAGCAGGTGCCTGCCGAAGTAGAGCAGCCAGAACAGCAGAAACGCCACCGGCAGAAAAAAGACCGGCGCCTCCGCCAGGCGCTTGAGCGAGCGTCCCCAGTTGGCTTTGGTGATGATCAGAACGGCCGAGAACATCACCGCCCCGCAGCTGAGGCCGGTCCAGTACACCAGGTTGACCAGGAAAGCCTGCCAGGCGCGCAGCTCCATTCCGGTCCGCAGGCCGACCGCAAACGCGGCGGTCCCCGCCAGCACACAGGCGGCCAGCCCCAGGAGCGCCGTCCTGCCGGAAGGGCGGACGGCCAGGGCATCGAACACGTCACGGCGTTCAATGTTCGACACGGCGAATCTCCTCTGCCCCGGTGCGTTCCAGCAGCCGGACGATCGAAGCCTGCCGCTCGTCCGGACAGTCCAGTAAAATCCCGTAGCGGTCCTCGGTGAAGCGGGGGTCGAAATGCTCGGGCGCGGCAAACGCCGGCATGCGCGAAAGCATCAGCAAACCCATCAAACCCGCGAAGACGGCGAACAGAATACAGAATTCGAACGAGACGATGACCGTGGGCGCCGTCGGGATCGCGGGCTTGCCCCCCACGATCAGGTGCCACTGGGCGGCCGTGTAGACCGCCAGGCCGAAGCCGATCAACACGCCCAGGATCCCCCCGGCCAGCACGAAGTAGCGCACGGGGCTGGGGCGCGGGGTCACCGCCTCGATCAGCTCGTGGCTGTGCGCCGGCGAATAGACGGTCTCCACGGAAACGCCCTCCGATTTCAGGGCTTCCAGAGCACCCTGGACGTCATCCAGATAGGCGTAAACCGCCAATATACGATTGAAGGCAGACATACTGCCGGACCTCCTCGTCGTTGCTTACTCCGGCCGCGGATTGCGCCGCGGCGGGGGCAGTTCCTCTTTCATTTCGGTTATCGAAACCGTCGGCAGCATTTTGGCGAAGATCAGGAAAAGAAAGAAGAACATGCTGAAAGAGCCGAACATGATGCCCCATTCCACCAGGCTGGGGCCCTGATACAGCCCCCAGGAGTACGGGTCGAACTCGTGCGCCGGGGAACTGAGTATGATCACGTAACGTTCATACCACATGCCGATATTGATCAGGATGGAGATGCCATACAGCGGAATCAGGCGCGTGCGCAGCCTGCGGATATAAAAGAACAGGGGCGCGACGGCGTTGCAGAAAAACATGATCCAGAAGCCCACGGCGTAATCCCCGGATGCGCGCCAGTGAAAGATCGCCCGTTCGGCCGTGTTGGCGCTGTACCAGGCCATGAACAATTCCGTCAGATAGGAGTACAGCATGATCAGGCCGGTGAAGATGATCGTCTTGGCGACATTTTCCAGAATCGACATGTTGAGGATGCGCTCGAACTTGTAAATGAAGCGCAGGGGAATCAGCAGCGTCAGCACCATGGCCAGCCCCGAATGAATCGCCCCGGCCACGAAATAGGGGGCGAAAATGGTGCTGTGCCATCCGGGCACGATGCTCAGGGCGAAATCCCAGGACACGATGCTGTGCACCGAGATCACCAGCGGGGTCGCCAGGGCCGCGAACAACAGGTAGACTCCGCCGTGGTGCGACCACTGGCGCACATTGCCGGTCCACCCCAGGGACATGAAGCGGTAGAGTCTGCCGCGCAGGCCGCCGAAGCGTTCGCGCAGAATCGCCAGATCCGGAATCATGCCCGTGTACCAGAACATGGAACTGACCATCAGGTAAGTGGAAATGGCGATCACGTCGAACACCAGCGGGGATTGAAAATTGGGCCACAGGTTGCGCTGGTTGGGGTACGGCAGAATCCAGTACACGATCCAGACCCGTCCCAGGTGGATCAGCGGAAACAGGCCGGCCACCGAAACGGCGAAGACCGTCATGGCCTCGGCGCTGCGGGCCAGGGGCGTGCGCCAGGGGGTTTTGAACAGAAAGAGGATGGCCGAAATCAAGGTGCCCGAGTGGGCGATCCCCACCCAGAAGACGAAGTTGATCAGGT
>DDYQ01000029.1:0-3868 GCA_002348005.1 Desulfobacteraceae bacterium UBA2230
CGGCACGAGGCCACGCACAAGCCGCAGCCCTTGCACAATACCGGATTGATCTGGGCCTTGCCGGGATTCATGCGAGCGTCCGCTGCGATGAACGAAGGCGCCGAGTAGGGGCATACCGAGACGCACAAGCCGCAGGCGCTGCAATGCATGGGTTCGACTTCGGCCACCTGGCCGCTGGTCAGGATCTTTTTTCGGGCCAGCAGGGTGACCGCACGGCTGGCGGCGGCGCGACCCTGCACGATGGATTCATCAATCGGCTTGGGGTAGTGCGCCATGCCACAGAGGAATACACCGTCCGTGGCAAATTCGGAGGGCCCCAGTTTGGCATGCTTTTCAACGAAGAAGCCGTCATCATTGACGGGCACCTTGAAAAACTGGGCCAGTGCTTCGTTTTTATTGGGAACAATCGCGGTGGCCAGGGTGAGCAGATCAGTTTCGATGGCGATCGGCCGATCGAGCACATGATCGGTTACCCGGACCACCACTTTGCCGCCGTCCAGCGCCACCTCAGGCTTCTGTTCCAGTGCGTAACGGATAAAGATGACACCTTTTTCCCGTGCTTCCCGGTAAACATACTCCCGCTCACCGTAGGTGCGGATATCACGGTACAGGATGAATACATTCATGTCCGGATTGCGGTTTTTCAACTCCAGCGCACTGTCAATGGCGTGCGTGCAGCACACCCGTGAGCAGTAGGGACGCTGTGGCTCTCTGGATCCGACGCACTGGATAAAAACCGCGGTCTGCGCATTCGCCAGAGAAGCATCGTCGGTCATCAGCTTTTTGTCCAGTTCCAGGCTGGTCAGGATGCGCGGATCTTGGCCATACGCATATTCCGTGGGCGTAAGCGGGCTTCCGCCGGTGGCGATCACCGCGATGCCGTGAACCAATTCCTGCTGCTGGTCAGCGCCGGAAAGGGTGGATTTGAAACTGCCGACGAAACCATCGACACTGCAGAGTTTCGTGTTGAGATGCACCTTGATTTTATCGTTCCGTTCAACCTCTGCAATCAGGGCACCCAGTTTCTCCTGAATTCGGTCTCCGCTGACCGTCTTGTAAAGGTTGCGGGCTTGTCCGCCCAGCCGGTCGCCCTGTTCGATGATATGGGTTTCATATCCCTGAAGGGCAAGGCTGCGCGCCGCCGCCATGCCGGAGATGCCGCCGCCGATGACCATGGCGGTCTGGTCGATATCGAGTTCGGCCTCCTTCAGGGACTGCATCAGGGTGACTTTGGAAACGGCCATGCGGACCAGGTCTTTTGCCTTCTGGGTGGCCAGGTCGGGATTGTTTTTATGCACCCAGGAGTCGTGGTTGCGGATGTTGGCCATTTCGAACAGGTATTTATTCAGACCGGCATTGATCAGCGTCTGCTGGAACAACGGTTCATGCGTCTTGGGCGTACAGGCCGCCACGACCACCCGGTTGAGCTTCTTCTGCTTGATGATCTGGCTCATGGTGTCCTGGGTATCCTGGGCGCATGAATAGAGGTTGTCCGTGGCATATTCCACGAAGGGCAGGGTGGCGGCGTACTCGGCCACCGAGGGTACATCGACGACCCCCGCGATGTTGATGCCGCACCGGCACACGAAAACACCGATACGCGGCCGTTCACCCGTGACGTTGGTTTCGGCGATGACTTCCGGCTGCCTGGTCTTGGTGTTGCGTCCCGCGGCCAGGATTTCGCCCACAGCCGCCGCAGCCGCGCTGGAGTCCACGACAGACTGCGGAATGTCCTTGGGCCCCTGGAAAGCCCCGCACACGAAGATGCCCGGCCGCGAAGTCGCCACCGGCTCGAAGGTGCTCGTCTGGCAGAAATTGCCGGGGGTCAGTTCGATATTCAACCGTTTGGCCATCTCCACGATCTCGGGTGAGGTTTCCAGCCCGATTGAAAGCACGATCATATCAAACTGTTCTTCCTGGATCTGACCGCTGTCGTTAACATAGCGCACAGACAGTTCATCGCCGCCGCGTACCGGATCGATGGTGTGTACCCGGCTGCGCACGAAACGTACGCCTTTATCTTTGGCGTTGTTGTAGAACCGTTCGAAATCTTTTCCGTGGGTACGCATGTCCATGTAGAAGATGGCGCAGTCCAGATCGCTGCCGGCATGCTCCTTGGCGATGACCGCTTCCTTGATGGCGTACATGCAGCATACCGACGAGCAATAGCTGTTGTCGCAGCGGTTGAGGTCCCGCGAGCCCACACACTGGAACCAGGCGATCTTCTTGGGATCCTTGTGATCGGAGAGTCGCACCAGATGGCCACCAGTGGGGCCGGAGGCTGAGAGCAGTCGTTCCATCTCCATGGAGGTGATCACGTTGGGATGGTTGGCGTAGTTGTACGAGTCGAACTTGGACGGGTCGAAGGGTTTGAACCCTGGCGCCAGGATCACGGAGCCGACTTCAAGCTCCACGATTTCGTCCTCCATCGCATGGTCAATGGCGTTGACGCCGCAAAATTCCTTGCAGACCTGACAGCCGCCGGTCTTAAAGTGAACGCACACATCGCGGTCAATGGCCGGTTTGTTGGGTACAGCCTGGGCGTATGGCACATAGATCGGTTTGCGCCCTTTGAGGCCCATGTCATATTCTGAGGCGATTTTCATGACATTGCGCTTGGCCGTGACCTGCGTCTTTATCTTTTCGAGCGTGATGTGGCCGGTGGGACACACTGATGCGCAGGCACCGCAGGCGATACAGGCTTCGGTCTGAATGTGGAACGGTGTGTCGACATGCAGATCGAGACCGCGGCCAGAGAGCGTTATCGCATTGTTGCCCATACGTTCGCACATCCGCGTGCAGAGTCCGCACAGAATACAGGTATCATTCTCGGTCTTGAAGCGTGGCGTGTCGATATCGTACTTTTGGGCCAGCTTTTTGAGAATCGGTACCTCCGGGCAGCGTGCCAGCAACAGTTCGACGATCAGTTTGCGTCCCTGATGGACGGCGTCGCTGTTGGTATTGACCCGCATGCCTTCCCAAATCGGATAATTACAGGAGGTCACAAAACGGGTCCGGCGTCCATCGAACAATTCCACCGTGCACAGGCGGCACATACCGGCGGGTTCCAGCGCTTTATGATGGCATAGGGTCGGGATTTCGATCCCATACTTCTGGGCCACTTGCAGGATGTACTGCCCCTCTTCGCCCTGAACCGTTTGCCCATTTATTTTGAAGGTAACCATTTCGCTGATCCTTTATGCTTAGCAGATTTTGATCGCGTCGAACTTGCAGCCGTCATAACAAATACCGCATTTGATGCAATTGCTTTGGTCAATCGTATGCGGCTTTTTCTTTTCGCCTGATATCGCTTCCTGGGGGCATTTGCGGAAACACACCTGACATCCGGTGCAAACCTCAGCGTCTATTTCGTAATGGAACAACGACTTGCAAACACCGGCCGGGCACTTGTGATCGTGGATGTGAGCGATGTATTCATTCCTGAAATAGAGAATCGTCGTCAAAACGGGGTTGGGAGCTGAGGTGCCGAGGCCGCAAAGCGAGAATTTTTGGACCATGCTGCCCAGTTCTTCGAGCAGTTCAATATCTCCTTCCCGCCCCTCGCCGTCGCAGATACGCGTCAGGATCTCAAGCATTTGCTTCAGTCCCTCACGGCAGGGATTGCACTGGCCGCAGGACTCATCCTTGAGAAAATCGACAAAGTAGCGGGCAAGATCGACCATACAGGTATCCTGATCCATAACGATCATTCCGCCGGATCCCATAATGGAACCTACTTTTGCCAGTTCGTCGAAATCCACTGAGAGATCCAGAAAGCGTTCGGGGATGCAGCCGCCCGAAGGCCCACCGGTCTGAACAGCCTTGAATTTTTTCTTTTTAGGAATGCCGCCGCCGATATCGAAAATGA
>DDYQ01000029.1:3914-4371 GCA_002348005.1 Desulfobacteraceae bacterium UBA2230
AAGATCTTGGTGCCCTTGCTGTGCTGGGTGCCGATGCCCGCGTACCAGTCGGCCCCCTTATTAATGATGACAGGCACATTGGCATAAGTTTCGACGTTGTTTAAATTCGAGGGGCTGTTGTGGAACCCTTTTTCGACTGTGTGGACGTACTTGGCCCTGGGGCGTCCAGGTTTGCCTTCCAGCGACGACATCAATGCGGTGGACTCGCCACAAACAAAGGCTCCGCCGCCTCGACTGATTTTTACATCGAAGTTGAAACCTGAACCGAGGATGTTTTCACCCAAAAGACCATTGGCGCGGGCGCTTTCCAGTGCAATGGTCAGATTGGTGACCGCCAGGGGATATTCATGGCGTACATAGACATACCCCTCGTGGCTGCCGATGGCGCGTGCGGCGATGATCATACCTTCCAGGACGCTGTGGGGGTTGCCTTCAAGGAGGCTCCGGTCCATGTAGG
>DDYQ01000096.1 GCA_002348005.1 Desulfobacteraceae bacterium UBA2230
TTCTTCAAGGCCCAGGAGGCCGCCCAGTCAACGCTGCCCCTGGAGGGCACCGTACTCTTTACCATCGCCGACCGTGACAAAACGGCCGCCCTGGAGCCGGTGCGCCGTTTCCGCGAATTGGGGTTCACGCTCATGGCCACCGAGGGTACCCACCGGTTCCTGAAAGAAAAGGGCATCGACACCATTCCGATTTCCAAGCTCGACGTGGGGCGTCCCAATCTGGTAGATGCGGTCAAGAGCGGCCAGATCCATCTGATCGTCAACACCCCCAGCGGACGCAAGGGCGCCGCGGACAGCTCCAACATCCGCAAATCGGCTATCAAGTACAAGATTCCCTACATCANNACATCACCACCACCGCGGCGGCGATTGCCGCCGCCAAGGGAATCGCGGCACGACGCGAAAACGCCCCCAAGGTACGCAGCCTGCAGTTCTACCATGCCAATATTCGGTAAGGCTCGGCGGTCGGCGGGTTCGCGGCAGATCATTCAACGGCCCCGCGTGCGGCCGTTCAGCAGTGCATTTGCATTGGGTGGCCGAAAGGCAGGGGACGACGCATCCGTTTCGAATGCCGGCACCGGATGAAATCCGTCCAGGCGAAACGTCTTTTCCCGATGACGACCGACGCAAAAGCGAATCGTCACCGAATGGCGGGCATCCTGGATAGCACCGTGTTCCGGCGTTGCCAGGCTTTGGTCTGAAAATCGAACCCACGGTCAAGGATCAGTGTTTCGCAGATCGCCACGATCCTATGATCGTATAGCACCCCGCTGCCCCTGCGCAATTCGGCCAGTGCCGCCTCCATTCCGTAAGCCGGTCGGTAGGGCCGAAAAGAGGCGATCGACTCCACGACGTCGGCCGCCCCCAGGATGAGCGCCTCCAGAAGAATCGCATCCCCTTTGAGGCCCTGCGGATAACCGCTGCCGTCCAACCGCTCGTGGTGCTGGCGGATCGTTTCCGCTATCGGCCAGGGGAAATCGATCCCTTTGAGGATCTGGTAGGCGGTTTCGGGATGCTGGCGGATGATGGCGATTTCGTGCTCGGACATCTCGCCCGGTTTGTTCAAGATAGCCGCCGGAACGTGGATCTTGCCCAGATCGTGGATTGCGGCGGCCATGCGTAGCCCCTGGATGCGTTCCCATGAAAATCCCAACTCGGTGGCAATGGCGCGGCACAACTTGGCTACCCGCCGCTGGTGGCCGGCGGTGTAAGCATCCCGTTTTTCGATCGTCAGGGACATGGCCTGAATCAGCGCGCCCATCGTCTTGCGCAGGCGCTCGTGGCTGTGGTGCAGGTCCCGTTGGGCCTTGCGCAATGAACCGGCATCGGTGAGTCTTTCGACCATTCCGGCGAAGCCGCCGCGTTCATCTTCATAGACCGTGCAGGTAACGGTGTTGGTTTCCCGCACACCGCTTTTGCAGTGCTTCTCACCGTCATTTTCCACCCGTGCGGCGCCGTTGGCAAGGCAGGTCAGCGGGCATTTCGGACTATGGCAGAGCGGGCCCGGGAAAGTTTCGAAGCACTTGCGCCCCATCAGATCCGAATGTTTCTTTCCGGCCGCTATTTCGAAAGCGCGATTGACGTATCGAATGGTATAATGGATATCGGTCACCAGAATCCCGTCCGGCAGCGCATCAACGATACGCTCCCATTGCCGGCTCTCAAAATGGCTACCGCTGCTGCACACACCTCTTGAGTCTTCCATACAGCCTCCGCTGTTGCTTCATACTTGACTGCTCTGCCGGAACGCTGTTCACATTTTGGGTCAGAGGATTGAGCCGCCGTCCGAACTGATAATTTTCACAGTCATTGTATTGATGCCGTCCTTGAATTCACAATACTGTCGATCCGGAAAGTCGCCGGTCAGAATCCATTCCAAGGCGTAGTAAATCCCAGAAAAATCATAGCCATAAACGCCATACCGGTTTCTCAAAAGATCAATACCGCCCGGGCATAGAAATGCGATACATACCGGACTTTTGTGGGTCTCGAGCAGGCAGCCCTTTGCGGGGTTGTGGTACCCGCAGGGCGATACCGCATTTTCCCAGGAGTAATCTTCAGGCCTTCCGAAAAGGGTTTCTCTTTCCTGCTTCAGTCGCTCAAATGCAGGGTGTTCCAGATCCATCAAAGAATAGTACGGTTTGGTGCAGCATGCCGCCACCGGCCGGTCGCCATTTTTGCGCAGTTCGGGTTTGATGCACTTCGAGAGGCAGTAATCGAAGGATGAGAAAAACACTTTAAGAAGTCTTTCGACCTCCAGATAACGTCTCAACCTGCCCTCAAGGGTAATACTCGTTCCGTTCAATTTTTTTTATTCCCAACTTACCGGTGGAATCGCTTAGTCTCTGGTTGCAGGGACACCGAATTTCAGCGGATCGCCCGGTTTCGGTCACCGTGAAACGTGTCCCGCATCGAGACCAGCCGCATTATCCACCAAAACAGGTTTCATTTCACTTAAAATATTGGAACGATGCTCCGGAGCTCGCACTGCGGGGCGTTGGTTTGTGTGGAGATCGTTTTAAAGGTCGGCTTCGGCTCTCTTGGGGGGTGGGATCCGTTCGGGCCCGAACGGCTCATTATCGGCTCGAATGGTCCTATTCTGTATGAACTGGATGGCAAATTCAGCATCGGAATTGTGTAAGCACTATCGGGCAACATGCCAGCGGGCTGCCTTCACTGGTTTGCTTACCCCCCTGAGCATTCGTGCCAGGGAAGGCTCGGCCGTCTCGTTCGCCCGCATACGGTGCTGGGCCGCTATGTCTGCCCGCGCCCCGTCTTTGCTGTTTGGAGCGGTGAGGCCGCGAAGGCGCTAGTCAAGAGTTCAACATGGGGCCATCCTGCATCGGCCGTTCCCCCGCTCTATTTTGCCGACCCGCTGACCGCTGAGGTAATTCCGCCTTCCCGGGTTTGTGGCCGTATATCGCTTTCAGCAACTCAGATGAAGAGGCGGTTTTGACCAGAAAGGCCTCAGCCCCCGCCCGACACATACTCCGGGCGAGCTGTTCCTCCTCGTACATCGAGAGTCCGATCACGCGTACATCCGGCAACTCAGCCTTGATGCGTCGGGTGGCTTCGATACCGTCCATCTCCGGCATCGCGACATCCATGACCACCACATCCGGCCTTAGCTGGCGGGTCCGCTCGAGGGCTTCACGTCCATTTGCCGCTTCGCCCACCACACGGATGTCCGGCTGCCCCGAAATCAGCCTGATCAATCCCTGTCGCATCACCTTGTGGTCGTCGGCAAACAACACCCGCGTGGTCCCGGTTCGATCTCTTCTAACCCGCCGGGTCGCGGCATGCGTTTGCTGATCGGCCGCAGGGGCAACGGGTTGCACTTCCCGGCGGTTTGACAGGTCAACGGGAACACTCAACGTAAAACGACTCCCCTTCCCTGGAGCGCTGGCAATGGTCATGCTGCCCCCGATGTGGCGTACCCGCTCCCGCAAGCTCAACAGCCCGAACCCAGACGCTATCGCCGAAGAATCCAGAATCGCTGGATTGAATCCATGCCCCTGATCACTGACCATTGTCACCAGGCCCTCTTCCGTGCTGACAATTTCGACTCGGGCGTTTTTCACACCTGCATGTTTCACCACATTGAAGAGCAACTCCTGCACGGCGCGAAACAGAAAGATTTTGAGTGCTGTGCTCTCTTCGAACGGCTGCGCCGCACCTGTCTCCAGGTCGACGTGCAGACCGAACTGTTTTTGCATCTGACCGACAAGCCACTGCAGGGCGACCGCCAGGCCGGAGTGGTGCAGCACCACCGGGCTCAGTTCATGCGAAAGGCGGCGCGACTTGGCGATCGATTCAACCAGCAACCGCTCCACGTCGGCAAGCTCGGGTATGGTCGGCAGACTTTGACAAATCGACTGAAGCTGCAGCCGCGCACAGGCCAGTATCTGCTGCAGATCGTCGTGCAGCAGATCGGCGATGCGCCGTCTTTCCCGCTCCTCGGCCTCGATCAGTTCGACGGCCAAGGCCTGGAGCTGTTTCGAGCGGGCCTCGGCAAGTTCGGTCCGCTCACGCACCCGGGTCTCAAGCGCTTCGTTGGCCAGGCGCAACTCAGCGGCCATCCGTTTGCTTTCCATTCGCTGGCTCGCCAGATCCAGGAATACCGAGACTTTGCCCAGGAGAATCTTTGAGTTGTAAGGCTTGATGATGAAATCCACCGCACCGGCCTCATACCCTCTGAAGACATAATAATCCTCACGATGAACGGCCGAGAGAAAAATGATCGGCAAGTTGCGCGTCGGTTCCTGTCCTCGCAGCAATTCGGCCAGTTCGTATCCGTCCATTTCGGGCATCTGTACATCGATGATGGCCAGCGCAAAATCATGATTCAACGAAGCGATCAAGGCATCGTTTCCGCAACCGGCGGTGACCACCGTGGCCTCCAGCGCCTTGAGATTTTGCTTCAGCGCGAAAAGGTTCTCCGGCCGGTCATCGACGATCAATATTTTAAGCGGATGTTCCATCCAAAACTCCATCTGAAAATGAAACGCTAGGCGATTGCACCTGTGGCAATCCTCTGAAAAATGCGTGCCGGATTGTTCACCCTTTTATAAAAATGCCGCACATCGGAAAAGAGGAGATCCTCATTGGTCCCCAGACATAAAAAGCCTCCACGCACCAGGCTGTCGGTGAAGAGTCCAATTACCCGGTTCTGTAATTGCTGGTCGAAATAGATGAGCACATTACGGCAAAAGATCAGGTGCATTTCGCTGAAGACCGTATCGGTGACCAGGTTGTGATTGGCGAACACCAGGTTATTCTTCAACCAGGGCACGATGATTGCTGAATCGTATTTGGCATGGTAGTACTCGGCAAAAGATCCGGAACCTCCCGCCTCCAGATAATTTTCATTATACTTTCGGAATACCTCCAGAGAAAAAACGCCGGCCCTGGCTTTTTCCAGGGCATGGTCATTGAGATCGGTGGCAAAAATGGTAGACCGCTCGTACAGACCATCTTCTTTCAACAGGATGGCCAGCGAGTAGGCCTCCTCGCCTGTTGCGCAGCCTGCAACCCAAATACGGAGAAAGGGAAAGGTCCTCAGTATAGGAATAACCTCATTTCGAAGCTGTTGAAAAACAAAAGGGTCCCTGAACATTTGCGTCACGGTGATCGAAAGTTCGTTGAGCAGAAGCTCGAATTGAGTTTCGTTATGCAGTATTCCAGGGATTAAATCCGCAATACAGCCCTCTTGCCTGCGTGCGATCAGTTGTCTGACCCGCCGCAGAATATGGTTTTTGGAATACCCCCGGAAATCATGCCCGTAGCGACGGTAAATGGCTTCCACCAGCAGGTCCAGCTCAATGCGCTCGAGCTCTTCGGCTTCCATGATTTACCGATACATCCAGACCCGCAGCATGGAAAACAACTTTCCCATGTCCACCGGTTTAGTCAAATAATCGCTGGCGCCCGACTGGATGCAGCGTTCGCGGTCCGATTTCATTGCCTTGGCCGTCAGCGCGATAACCGGAACCGTGCGCCATCGATCCACGGCCCGAATGCACCGCATGGTCTCGTAACCGTCCATAACCGGCATCATCATATCCATTAGGATCAAATCGACATCAGGATGCTGTTCGAGCAGGTCCAGCGCCTTGCGGCCGTTTTCGGCTTTAAGCATCCGGACCCCCTTTTCCTCGAGCAATTTGGAAATAGCGAATACACTGCGCATGTCATCATCGGCGACGAGCACCTTTTTATCCCTGAACATCAGGTCGCTGTCGTACAGATTGGTGATCAGGCGGCGCTTTTTCTCCGGCATCTTATCCACAATCCGGTGCAGGAACAGAGAGGCCTCGTCGTAGAGGCGCTCTTCCGAGCGTACCCCTTTGATAATGATCGATTCGGAATACCGCTGCAGTTCCGCCTCCTCATCGCGGGTCAGTTCCCTGCCGGTGTAGACGATCACCGGAGGCATAGTGTCCAGTTGCTTTTGAAGCCGACGCAGCATGTCCAGGCCGTTCATATCGGGCAGACCCAGATCGAGGATCATGCAATCGTAGGATTTGGCGCGCAATGCGGCAATGGCATCGGCCGCACTGCCCGCCTCATCGGCGTGCACGTCGTTGTTGCCGATGAGCGAGACGATGGTTTTACGCAAACGGGCGTCGTCTTCGACCACCAGCAGGTCCTTGATCTGCCGTTCGAATATGTTTTCGAGTTTCGCCAATGCCGCTTCGAGCTCCTGCCCGCACACCGGCTTGGTGAGAAATCCAACCGCGCCTTTGGCATATGCTTCGATGTCCACTTCGTCGGCCGAGATAATGTGAACGGGGATGTGCCGCGTCTTGAGATTCTGCTTCAAACATTCCAAAACATCCCAGCCATCTTTTTGGGGCAGGTGAATGTCCAGCAGAATGCCCTTGGGGCAATAGGTGTCGGTCAGTTCCAAGCCCTGTTCGCCGGTCTGTGCGTAGAGAACCTTGAACTTTTTTTGCCGGCACAACCCGATCAGATGCGTGGCGAAATGAGGATCGTCCTCTATGATCAGAATGGCGGCTTCGTTTTCGCCGATTGCTTCTCGGTCGTCCGGTATGCTGGTCGGCGCCGGAGCAGATGCCGCGCGGGCGCGCGTTTCACTTTTAATCCGCGGCAGCATCGGAACCGGCTGCGGATCGGCGGCCGGGGGTTGATTTGCGATTGGCCGATATTCTTCCGGCAAAACAACGGTGAAGGTTGTCCCGGCGCCCGGCTGGCTGAGCAGGTAAATGTCACCTCCCAGCAGGTGGGTCAAGTTCCTGCAAATCGAGAGCCCAAGGCCTGTTCCAGGGTATCTGCGGGCGGTACCCGTATCCAGCTGTTGGAAAGCCTCGAACACAATCTTCTGTTTGTCGGCCGGGATGCCGATCCCGGTGTCGCTCACGGCGATGGCAACGGCCTTTTCCCGCTGCAGCCCCAAGGGAACGTTCTCGTCGGGGGCCGGACGACCGATGTCGATGCGGACGCTCCCTTTTTCAGTGAACTTGAGGGCATTTGAAATCAGGTTGCGCAGAATTTGATCCAGTCGTTTTCGGTCCATCTGAATTGCCGCCGGACATTCCTTGCGTTCAACCACTTCGATGCGCAGCCCCTTCTCGCGGGCGAGGTGGGTGTATCGATACAATATATCTTCCTTCAATTCCGGCAGCTCAATGCGCTCGACATTGAGCTCCATTCGTCCGGCCTCTATTTTGGACAGGTCCAGGACCTCGTTGATCAGCGTGAGCAGATCGTTGCCGCTGCCGTAAATAATTCCGGCGGATTCGGCCTGCTCCGGCGTCAGATTACCCTCGCTGTTGTCGGTGAGCATGCGCGACAGTAGCAGAATGCTGTTCAGCGGCGTGCGCAGTTCATGAGACATGTTGGCCAGAAACTCCGATTTATATCTGCTGGCCAGCGCCAGTTGCTCCGCCTTCTCCTCGATCTCGAGGCGCGTCCTTTCCAGTTCGTTGTTGGCACGCCCGATCACCTCCTTTTGATTCTGGAGGTATTCGTTCTTTTCTTCGAGTTCGGCATTGACCTGTTCGAGTTCGCTCTGCTGCTGCTTCAATTTTTCTTCCGATTGTTTGAGCCGCTGGGTCTGCTCTTCGAGTTCTTCGTTTGCCGCTCTGAGCTCATCCTGCTGCTGCTGCAGTTCCTCGGTCAGAACCTGGGCGCGGGCCAGAGACGCAGCCAGCTTCTCCCTGCTCCGGAGCGTTTCGATGCTAGTGGCGACAGCGGGAAGAATCTGCTGCAGATATTCGCGCTGCAGATCGGTCAGCGGCTTGAAAGAACCCAATTCAGCCACACCCTGGGCGCGATCTTCGAACATCAGCGGCGCAACGGTGATATGGACCGGGGAACTCTCCCCCAGCCCTGAGCGCACCTTGATGTACTCGGAAGGCACATCCTGCACGCAAATCGGCGCTGCGGCGAGAACGGCCTGTCCTACAAGGCCTTCTCCGGCACGGAAACGTTCCGCGAACGGGCGTGCAGGCGTATAGGCATAGCCTGCGCTGAATTCCAATACCGGTTCGGATTCCCGGTGATCCGCCAGGAAGATGGCGCCCACCCCGGCCTCGATGTAGGTGGCGATCTCCGCAATCACCTTCCGGCACAGATCGGCGACATGAATCTGCCCCCGCATCTCATCATTGATCCGCGCGATTCCCGTTTTGATCCAATCGCGGTCCCTGGCGGCCTGCGACGCCTCGATCAATTGGTGCTGCATCTTTTACCGAGGCCGCCAACCGGCCGGTTTCGTCGCCGCTTTCAACCGTCACCGGGGTGTCGAGCTTTCCGGCGGCGATCGCGTCGGTCACGCTGATCACGGCATCCAGATTGGCGGCCACATTGCGGGCGACCCACATTCCCAGCAACCATCCCAGGGCGGCGCCAACCAGGCAGAGTGCCAGCATCCAGGTGAGCGCGGCATTCAGGTACCCTCCGCTTTGCAGGCGGTGCTCGTCAAGCGCGGCGTCCATGTTTGCGATAATGGTGTTAATCGCCTGGGAAGACCGGTTGTACGCCTCGCGGGCGCTGCCGATCGAGAGCGCCACCGCGGTGTCGTAGGCCGCCTGCCGTGNNCCCAGTCGTAGGCCGCCTGCCGCTGGTGCTCGGAGAGTTCGGCGGCCGGCGCGGACAAGGCTTCAATTTGCCGGTCGATTTTTAAAAAAACTTCCAGTTCCTTTTTCAATTCGATAACAGCGGCACGTTCCCGCTGATCCGCCAACCGGTCCAACTGGGCCAGGTATAGGCGCAACTCCGACAGATAGTGGTTCTTCTGATCGATCTGCCGGTCGATCTCTTCTTTGGAGGGATGTAATATAATATTTTTTTGAGCCCGGTGGATTTCGAGCATGCTCGTTTTGACATGGGCGGAAAGAATCATCTTTTCGGCATCCACATCCACCAGTTCGGTAAGGCGGCCGCTGACCGCGTTCAGGAAATAAATGGCGCCGGCGAACAAGGCCAGTTCCAAAGCGACAATGAGCAAAACGATCGAGAGGATCTTTTTTTTGATGCGCCAGTTTTTGAAAAATGACATCGAGAGCACTCCTGTACGGAACAACTTCAGCGGAATCCCGCCGTATGCTGATGAGCGTTTCCGTCAGATTTGGAACCATAGCGCGCGGCAATTCAATTGCAACTATCACAAACTGCACAAGTTTTAAACGTTTGATGCATTCCGAGCCGGCGAATTAAAGGGCATCGTGCCAAGGACAGGCGTACAACTATCGGGGGATCGACCCCAAAACCAGGTAGATTCCCATGACCCAGGGTTACTGTTTGCGCCGGGTGGTTTCATCTTGAAACATGATTTTAAAGATTAAAACCAGTCCGCCCAGTCCGGCAATCAAAAAGGCGATCATCGCGAAACCCGGGTATCCCCAGAGCGTGAAACCGGTCTGGATATTCATCATCAGCGCCGCGCCCACGATCAAAGCCGCCAGAATCAATCCGGTCGTCAGCCGGTTGGCGATTTTCTGAAATCCGGTCATCAGGTACTTTTCGTCGAGAGCCTCGATGTTGAAGGACAACTCATTGTTGGCCAGTTTATCCAGGAACGCGTTCAGGCGTTCAGGAAGCATGGTCACCAGTTCCCCGGTGTCCAGGATGGCGCTCATCATCCTCTTGGAGTTGATATCCCGACGCATTCGCTTGCGCATGATGCCGCCCACATGGACGCGAATCGCCGAATTGGGATCGAACCCGGGATCAATGATTTTGGCTGCCCGGTCCAAATTCAGCAGCGCTTTGCCCAGCAGGCTCAAATCCGTAGGATACATGACCCCGCAAGCAGCACAAATGGTGGTGATATCAAGGACAATGCGGCCGATTTCATTCGGACCCTCGGCGATGTTCTGATATCTGGCCACCAGTTCGTTCATCATGCGCAGAAAGCCCTGTTCATCGTAGTCGTATGCGGTGCGGCTGATATCGAGCAGATGCCGGGCCGCCTGTGCGCCGTTGCCCTCGTTGAGATCGAAGACGAACTGCAACAGTTTATTCCGGATCTGAATCGGAATGGTGGCCACCATCCCGAGGTCGATCAGTGCTATCCTGTGATCTTCGGTGATCAGAAGATTTCCCGGGTGCGGGTCGGCGTGGTAGTAGCCGTTGATCAGCACCTGATGGAGATAGGCTGCAAAAAGCTCATCGGCCAATCCGGCATAGTCGATTTCGGTCCGGCCTACGGACGTCAGTTCCGTGATTTTGCGGCCGGACAGGAAGTCCATCGTCAGCACACTGGCCGTCGTATACCTTAATACCGGCTCCGGAAGCACAATCCGTTTAAACTTAGAAAGATTGCGCTTCAGCTGAATCATTTGCGCGGCCTCGACGTTGAAATCCAATTCGCGGGCGGAAGCTTTTTTGAATTCTTCCAGCATGCTGAGGAACCTGAATCGCTTGCCGATTTTGGTGGTGCGGTCGACAATCCCTGCGATTTTCTGCATGGCTTCAATGTCTTCGCAAATCTGTTCACGAATACCCGGACGCTGAACTTTTACGGCAACTTCCCGCCCGTCGCGCAGACGTGCGTGGTGCACCTGACTGAGCGAGGCCGAGGCAATCGGGTGGGGATCGAACGTGCTGAAGGCTTTGGACAGTCGCACGCCGAGTTCTGAAGCAACGATCTGTTCGACGGTTTCAAACCCGAACGGTTCCACCTGATCTTGCAAGCGGGCCAGGGCGCTGAGCACGAATTTGGGCAGGAAGTCGGCGCGTGTAGACAAAAATTGTCCTAGTTTAATGTAGCTGGGCCCCATTTTTTCCAATTCCAGGCTCAAGGCTTCGGCGCGTGCTGTAGCTTCGGGGTCCAGGGGGGTGTCTTCCAGCATACCTGGCATGAAGTACTTGCGATCGGTGTACCCCAGGCGGCCGGATCGGATCACCAACCGGATCAGATTCCGGTAATGCTTGATATGTTTGTATCTCATGGGGTGTTCTTTCGCATGCCTTCCGCTTGATACGCGGCCGGTCTGCTATTGTGGCGCTCCGGCCTTTATCCAGTGCTCCAGGATACTGATCTGGGTCGCCGACAAGGGCGGCCGGTTCGGCGGCATCTGCGGCGTGGTGATGCCTTTGACCCTTCTTATTAACTCGCTTTCCTGCGGCTTGCCCGGGGCCACGACCGCTTCATTCAGCAGCAGCTCGTGGTAGTCGGTCAGACGCAGGTCTGCGGACGCTTGCGAGCCGGAGTGACAGATCACGCAATGCGCATCGAAAATCGCCTGGACATCGGCGTACGTCACGTTCCCGGCGGGATCCATTTCGGCTTGTGGTCGGCCGGTTGCATTCGTGGCGGATCCGAATACAATTTCACCGCCGTACCAGCCGATACCGATTACGGTAGCTGCCGAGAGCAGATAGAGCGATAGCAGACCGATGGTTCGCGAAGTCATTCGGCGATGCAGCAGCAGCGCAGCAAGCAGCAGCATGACCAGTACCGCAGATAGAATCATCTTCATTTTTATTGCCGCTATCCAATGGCCGCCATGGTAGTAATACCAGTCCATCAGCCCGAACAGGATGGTGGGAAAGACGCCGATGAATGCAAGGGTCAGGCAGTGCCGGGCGGTGGCCGCATAATGGCTGTATTTATGCGGAACAGCGGCCAGGGCAAAAATTACTCCGCCCAGGACCAGGCCGATTGGAAAACAGGTCCAGGGGGGATGAAGGGGATGCGTATATCCTATTTCGGCCAGAAAAGCGTAAAATCGGTCCATTCTCTTTCCTTCATATCGTCCAATGAAAAAGGGCCAGCCAGTGCATGGCCCCGGAAACCGGCGCAAACGACCACCTGCAATTGAATAAGTGGCCTGTAATGCAAAAACTCAGCGGGCTGAATAGGGCCATTCATGGTGTGTCGACCCGCCGGGGCATTATTTTTAATCTACAGGTATGGTACCGCGCGAGGTCGCTCAAGCCGCTGCCGGAGAGAACTGGTGACCGGAAACGATGCCCAATTCAAAAAGAACGGCGATTTTATCGGGTCTTGGCGCGGAGACTTCCAGACGGCTCATTGAATTGCCATAGCCGCCAACGGGATATCGTTGTGACCGACACCTCTCATGAGATCATCGATGTTTACGATAGCGGAGGCCTTACAGCTTCGCCAATGATCTAGTCTTGCCCCATCGCATCTGCACCGACGCCGCCGGAAGGCTTTATGTCTCCGATTATGGCAGCATGCCAGATCAAGGTAACACCACAACCGGTTTTTCTACCCCGGCCGACCTCCAACAGGATGTCCGGGGCCTTTCATTCAGGCCGTGCGCCACATCTAACAGGTGATGTTTTTCGACAGTCGTTTAACCGCCCTGCAAGATTCCGCACAACTTCCGCCGCAACATATCCAAAGCGCTCATGGCGAAGATTTGTTTGTTCATCAAACGGCTGCCATAAGTAAATTGCAAGCGCCGGCTGTAAAGAAAGGCCTCGGGTCCGGCCAAGGCGATGCACACCGTCCCGACCGGTTTTTGCGCCGACCCGCCGCCCGGTCCGGCGATACCTGTGGTTGCGAGTCCGTAAGTGGCGCCCGAAACGTGCAGCACACCCTGGGCCATCGCCTCGGCGGTCTTCTCATGCACTGCACCGTATTGGACTAAAGTCTCCTTCGCCACGCCCAGGACGGACTGCTTGGCCGAATCGGCGTAACTCACAGCCGAGAGGATGAAGTATTCGGAAGATCCTGGCGTATCGGTGAGCCAGTTGGCCAGGAGGCCGCCCGTGCAGCTCTCGGCCAGCGCCAGCGTGGCCCCGGCAGCTTTGAGCATTCGCCCAACCGCCGCCGACATGCTTTCATCCTGCATCGAAAATAGATGGGGCCCAAGCTGCGCCGCCACCCACCGGACGGCCGATTCGAGAAGCGCATCGCCTTGCCGCCGGTCGTCGCAGTCCAGATACAGCTTGATCTGAATTTCAGGGAATTTGGCACGCAACCCGAGTTTGACCTGCGGAAAGCGAACACGAAAACCATTCATGCGATCGCCAGCCACCGATTCCGGCAGGCCGAAGCACGCCAGGGTGCGAATCAGGCAGTAGTGAGCCGCGCCCTGCAGTTCGCGTACCCGAGGAATCACGTGCTTGAACAGCATCGTGGACATCTCGTGTGGTACCCCAGGCAGGCAAAAGAACGTACAGCGGTTCAGGCGCAGACGAAATCCGGGGGCCGTGCCCACAGGATTGTAGAGTGCCACGGCACCCTGCGGCAAAAGCGCCTGCTTGCGGTTGGAAGGCGACATCGTCCGGTTGCGCCGGGTGAAAAAAGCTTCGATGTCGGACAGCGCGCGTGCATCTTCCACGAGCGGTATGCCGGCTGCCCGTGACAGGGCTTCCGCCGTGAGGTCGTCATGCGTCGGCCCCAGACCTCCGGTCACCACGGCTACATCGGCCCTGTCGGCAATCTCCCGCAGGACCGCCACGAGTTGATCCATGTCATCGCCCACCGTGGCATGGCGCCTCACGTCGACCCCGTTCTGAATCAACGCTTCCGCAATCCTGGCGGAATTGCTGTCTACCAGGGTGCCGGTGCGCAATTCATCGCCCGTGGCCAGAATTTCGGCTATCATCATTTATCCGCCGCTGTCGGAACAGATTTAAATTTGATGATTTCGCAAATCGTCCAATCTCTGGGCGTCCCAGGCCGCAACTTTCCACTCCTCACTCCATCTCCTTTTCATTTGGGGATGACAATTTCAAATGTTGGGGTGAGCTCGGGTGGAGAAGTTGAAGCGTGCAACAGGAGAATAGGCAAAGGCATGCGGCATGTCAACACCACCGGACGGATGCCGAAATCCGTAATCGGCCGGAGCGGCGCATTTCGGGTCTTGAGCATGGTCGCATGAAACTCGCTGGAGGGATATCCCAAAAGAAGCCTTTGACCGATCACCGGATGAAGCTTGAAAGGGGTCTTGCGACCCCTGAGGCGAGATAGTGCGGAATTTGGAGGCGGCATCCGGATTTGAACCGGAGAATGGAGGTTTTGCAGACCTCTGCCTTACCACTTGGCNNACCACTGAGTTATTCCCGCTCAGTTTTCGAAAGGCGGTAATTAACGGCTTTTCACCTCGTTGTCAACGAAAAAATCTCGTATCACTCCCGAGCGTGCCAACGCGCGAAAGTGCGCCGCTCTACCGTCCTGACTTCTTCCAGTCGTCCAGAAAAGCCTTGATGCCCTTGTCCGTCAGGGGGTG
>DDYQ01000226.1 GCA_002348005.1 Desulfobacteraceae bacterium UBA2230
CCGGCGGCGGGGCCGGCAGGTCGGATACGCTGGCCATCACCATCCCGCCGCCTTCAGCAATCGGTCGCCCAACCTGACCAGCGGATGATAGGTCCTTGTCTGCGTGGATCTCAGCCACAGGTGCGTCAGTTTCTCCAGCGCGTTCCGAGGATCGCTGAACGTTCCGGTCTGGCCGGTCTTGCGGGCGATCGCGTCCCAGTCGACGTCCCAAATCGCCTGCTGGGAGAAATGCCCGGCCCCGTGCTTCCCGAACCAGCCAAGCACCTCGCGGTCGAACCAGTAGACATCGTCCTTTGTCACCGTCCGCATGTCGATCCCGGCTGCCTCGTAGGCGGCGAACCAGACGGGCCCGACCGGCTTGATCTGCCCGGCGGCGACGGCGTCCATGTGGTGGTACTGGCGGTAGAGGTCGACCGCGGACCGGCGCGGGTCGCGCAGCTGTTCCAGGCACACGTACCAGCGGTGCTTGCTTTTCATTCGGTCCCAGTCGGCGTACTGGTAATGCAGCACCGCCCCGCGGTCGATCGTCACGATCGGACGATCAGGGTTCTTGGGCAGCCGGTCGCCATGCTGGAGTCCGCCCTGATACGGTCGGCCGTCGTCTGAATAGAAAATCCCTTTGTTGTTCGCGGCCCGCCAAAACGTTGCCAGGCCCGGCATCAGGTTCACCCAGGGCAGCGCGACCGTCGTCCCCGGCGCGGCGCCCAGCACGCCCTTCCAGATATCCGTGCCGAACACTTCGGCAGACAGGACTTCGTCGGCATCAAGCTGCGCCAGGATGCGCGGGCCGGACTGTTTCCGGGCCTCGTCGATCAGCAGCGACATCCGGGCGTGCTCGTTGTACAGGCTGGTGTCCGGGTTGTCCAGCACAGTGACCTTGGGGAACCCGCTCGCGATGGCGACGGTATCATCGCTGGAATTCTGGTCGGCGACGATGATGCGGTCGGCCCACAAGCTGGCGCAGGCGAGGAAGCGCCCGATGATCCAGGCCTCGTTGCGGACGGGCGTCAGGCAAATGACGGCGGGTTTCGCCATCTCAGATAACTGGGCCTATCAAATGCTCTCCTGAATGACCGATTCATAAACCCGCTGCATTGACTTGGCGGCCTTTTCCCAGGCATATTGCTCCGATCGCGCCTTGCCCATCTCTATCAATTCATCCCGTTTGTGCTGATTGTGTAACACTGTATTAACTGCACTTCGCAGTGCGCTAGGGTCCTTGGGCGGGAAGAAGACAGCCGCATCACCCGCAACTTCCCTATGGCAGCTTGTTTCGCTCGCAACAACTGGGCATTCGCACCGGAATGCTTCAGCGATGGGGAGAGAGAAACCTTCGTACAACGAAGGCACGATCAATAACTCAGCATTGGTGTAGAGATCTGCAAGCATGTGGTCGTTTGCAGCAACCTGAATGACATTCTCGGCGATTCCAAGCCCGGAAAAATAGGATCGTTCTATCCCTGAAAAAGGATTTTCGTTCGCGCATACCAATAGATACGGCTTGCTGCCGGACAGGAGCGGTCGTATCGCTTGGCATAGGAAATGAAAATTCTTGTATCCCGATCTTCTTCCGACATACAAGAAATACTTGCGTGGATATTGAGAACCTGTCGGCGCATTTCCTCTCCGACTCTGCAAGGATACCCCATGGTGTATCACGGTTATCTTTTGATGGGGGACACACAGAAAATCTATAATTTGCTTTTTAGTATTCTCCGAAACGGCAACAATATGGTTGGCCCTGTTGATTAAATCCCGTTTATAGAACAATAACGGGTCTTGGAGTGAATATTCAGGGTACGTTTCTTGGAACATATCATGAACCGTGAGGACGAAAGGCTTCCTTCCGATCGCTGGCAGGAAGTAGGGGTCGTGGTAGGTTGGATGGAAGAGGTCATAGCGGTGCCGGTTGTTTGCCAACCACCGGTTAGCAAGTCGGCGGTTTTCGGCAAGCCGATCACTCACATATCTCGGTCCGCCAAACACAGCACGGATCCTGTTCCTGAAAGATGGATAGGGAATCTCCATCTGCAACCGTCCCAGTGCGCCATCGTCAGCCGCATATTGGTTCTGTCCGTAATAACGGGGAATCTGGATATCCACGCCCAGCAATCGCATATGGCTGATGATCTCGAAAAAATAGCGACTTATCCCGCCATACCGTTGCATGCCGAAAATCTGGCCGTCGTATGCGACCTTCATCTGAACACTCTCGAGAGCCTGTTCGCGATTCGTGAAAGACAGCGCGCGATCATCATTTTACAGTTTTCCGCGCCTCTGGGTGTATAATACTTGAATAGCCCGCCGACATTATCCAGATTATAGTTGCAGTCCCTGCAAAGGCCGGGGAAAATACCGCGGTTGTGCTTACCGATCAATGCCATCCGTTTGGGTTCCCTGAGGACATCCTCCAAACTCTCCTTCCCAATGTTCCCAAAGACGACGCTTCCCTGAAAATCGTGTGAGCATAGAACAATATCGCCATTAGGATAGAGCACGATCATGTTGGTGAGG
>DDYQ01000246.1 GCA_002348005.1 Desulfobacteraceae bacterium UBA2230
GACCCCGACGTGATCATGGTGGGTGAAACGCGCGATGCCGAGACAGCCGGAATTGCCGTTCAGGCTGCGCTCACCGGCCACCGCGTTCTCAGCACGGTTCACACCAACGACGCCGCCGGGGCAATCACGCGCCTGATCGACATGGGGATCGAACCCTTTCTGGTTTCTTCGGTCATGCTGGTGTCGATCGCCCAACGACTGGTCCGCAAGGTCTGCCCGTACTGCCGCAACCCCCACGAGCCCCCCCGTGAGGCGCTCGCCTACTGGGGTCTGGATAAGATTGAATCGGCCCGGATCGTTAAGGGACGGGGCTGCTTCAACTGCATGGATAAAGGGTACAAGGGACGTACTGGCATATTCGAGGTGCTGATCATCGACGACATGGTGCAGGAAATGATCCTGAAGCGCGCCTCGGCTCAGGAGATCTCCCGCGCGGCGCAGCACTCCGGCCGGTTGCGCACGCTCAAGGAAGACGCGGCCGACAAAATCGCCCGGGGAATCACCACCATTGAAGAAGCCGCCTCGGCCGTGATGAACTAGGAAGGCAGGATGCCCAGCTATTCGTATCAAGCCGTCAACGAAAACGGCGTAAGCGTGTCTGGCAGGATCGAAGCGGACTCGGAAGAGAGCGCTATTCGCGCCCTGGTCTCACGGGGGCTGATTCCCTCCAGAATAACCTCCAAGGCCGGCGGGCCTTCAATCGCCTGGGTTGACCTGTGGTCTCGTCTGCGCCCGATCAAGGCCCCCGAGCTGATTCTGTTCACAACTCAATTCAGGACCATGATCCGGGCCGGTGTGCCGATGATGACCATATTGCGGACGCTCGAGACCCAGACCGAGAATCCACGACTGAAGCGCATCGTGGTTCAGATCAAACAGGACATCCGCGAAGGGGCCAGCCTGCACGAAGCCTTTCGCAAACATCCGCGCGTCTTTTCACCGCTCTTCTGTTCCATGGTGCGTGCCGGCGAGACGAGCGGCAAATTGGCCGAAGTGCTCGACCGCCTGATCCATATCATCAAGCACGAGCATAAGGTGCGCTCCGATATCCGCAGCGCGCTGCAATATCCCATTATCGTGACCACCTTTCTGGTGCTCGCTTTTTTCATTCTGCTGACCTATGTGATCCCCAAATTCTCGACCATCTTCGCCCGTTCGGGGATCAAACTGCCGCTGCTGACGCGCGTGTGCATTCACCTGTACAACTTTCTGGCCGCCTACTGGTGGCTGCTGCTGATTGCGGCCCTGATCACCGGCTTCCTGGCGGTCTCCTACCTGCGCACCCCGGGGGGGCGGCTCCTGCGGGACCGACTGCTTCTGGATTTACCGATCGTGGGAATTCTGTTCCGCAAGTCGGCCATGTCGCGCTTTGCCGGAATTTTTGCCGTCCTGCAGTCCAGCGGCGTCGCGGTTCTCGAATCGATGAACATCCTTTCCGGCACGATCAACAACTCAGCCATCGCCCGCGATTTCGACCGGATCACCAGTCGACTGGAGGAGGGACGCGGGATTTCCGGCCCCCTGCGGCAGTCGGTCTACTTTACACCCATCGTGATCAACATGATCGCCATCGGCGAAGAGTCGGGCAACCTGGAACAGATGCTCAGCGACGTCTCCGAACACTACGATGCCGAACTGGAATATGCGATGAAACGGCTTTCCGATTCCATCGGCCCCCTGCTAACCGTCGGTCTGGCCGTAGTGATCGGCTTTTTCGCTCTGGCGATCTATCTTCCCATGTGGGAACTCTCTACTACTGTACGATGACGCGGCGTGCGGGTGTTGGGGTCAAGGAACGCAGTCCCGGGCGTCGTTACCAAAGTATGATATCGACGCAGCTGAGTTTAAGGAAGGGAGAATCCGACCGGCAGAGAATGACGCTCAAACTCCAAATTTTGTAGAAAACAGCATCCAGTAACACTGCATTTGATGCTCCGCACTATGTTTGTCATTGAAATAATTTGCCATTGGCCTTAAAGGCCTTTTTGTGGCATGCAGGATGCGACACACCCTGCAGCGAAAATCGGCTGAAAGGAGCACACCATGAAGCTGCACAACACGAAACCCGCCCATCATCCTCTTGTCAATGATGCGGGCTTCACCCTGCTGGAAATCATCGCCGTAATCGTCATCCTCGGGATCCTGGCCGTTGTGGCGGTGCCCCGTTATTTCGATCTACAAGAGAGCGCACGGGACAGGGCCTGGGCCGTCGGGGTCGCCGAAGTGCGCGGACGGGTCAATGGGTACTTTGCACAGCAAGTGTTGGCCGGCATCCAGCCGAGCGCTATCGAGTACTCCCTCGCGACCATTGCGCCTGCCGCAGGTGACGGGGAGCTGGGCGACCTGGGTGATTTTACGATAACCGGCATTTCGGATGCGGATGGCATTCTCACGATCACCCTGGCGGGGAAAACGGGCACCTCTGTCGCTACAATGACTGAAGCCATTCGGATTCCCAGACCCGGCGCACCCTGACTATCGCTGCACGAGTGCTTCCCTGGCCGAGAAACATTTCGGCTGTTGGGCAGGTTTCGAATCTGAACATTCCGAACGGGTTCCCTTGCCGGAATACCTGCTCTTTCCTGTTTTATTCCCAAGCCCGTTTTGGTATGGGTGCCGAATGGCCAGGCACGATCTCCGCAAACCGAATGGATTCACGCTTCTGGAAGTGTTGACCGTGATGCTGCTGATCGCGGTGTTTTTCGTTTTGTCCATTTCGGCATTGNNCCCGCCATATCGCCGCCGGCGACGTACTGGCCGCCCACATCCGCTATGCACAGATGCGTTCAATGGGTTCCCGGGCAAGCTGGGGGATCGCATACGACGAGACAGCCGGTAACGGTTACCGGCTGTTCCGCGACGATTGTGAAGATTGCCCCAGGCTCCTGCCGGGCGAAGCCGACGACACGGTCGTTCCCGGCACTGGAATCAAGATAAGTCCCCCTCGCTTCAGTTTACGGTTTGACGAACGCGGCCGTCCATTTGTCAATGCTTCTCCCCTCGCCGAAGGGGCCTTGACGCTCACCTTGGCCATGAATGGACAACCCGACCGCAAACTGGTGGTCATCGCCAATACGGGTTATGTTCAATGGAAACCGTGAAACCTGACCAGAGTGGTTTTACGCTGATCGAAATCATCGTGGGGATCACGGTCTCGGCAATTCTGGCAGTGATCCTGAGCCAGATCGTGAGCGGCATGTCGCTGCGCAGCTACTGGCCCGTTCAGCAGGTCGACGAAAAGCTGCTGCTGCAGGCGGCGATGAGCGATCTCAGCGCCGAACACCGCCGTTTGTTGATGGAAGACCCGGCGCCTCTGGACGGACTGCAAACCTATATCGCGAACCTCAACGATGCATTCGCCGGTCGAGTTACAGCCTCTGTGGAATGTGTTGAATTCGACCCGCTGCATCGCACCGAACAGCCGCGACCGACGTGCGGGGATGTGGATAAAATCTGGAAAGTGACACTCGTCGGCGATGGCGGCCAGCGTCTGATCGCCCTTTTCACGCGGTGAACCGATGACCTCGACCCTTTGCGTCCCTTTCGGAGAGCGCCCGATCGTGCGCCAGCAAGGCTTTACGCTCATCGAGATGATCGCGGCACTGGCGCTTCTAGGCGTCCTGACCGCAGTGTTCGGTATGGGCATTGTCACCGCCGCCCGCAGCTTTACCTTCAGCCGTGAAAATGTGCAGGTCGCCCAAAAAGGCCAGCTGGTCATGACGCGCATCTCGCAGGAACTGATGGGGTTGATCGCCATCCGGATGATTGAGCAGCGCGCGGGCGAAGATCCCTTAATTATCTACGAGCACGCCGAAGCCGGCGCCCGGGTGGCGCGCGGTTACGCTTTGCGCTACCGCCAGGCCGACCGTACGCTGCGCCTGTACGTCGACGTCAATTCAGATACGCTCAGCGGTGACGGTTACCTGCTCGCCGAGGGCGTCACCGGGTTTGGTTTGAACTACCTCGAGGGAGAACTACCCTGGACCTCAGGGGATCTCAATTCCATTTCGGTCATTGAAATCCGGCTTCAGCTTTCGCGGGGGGACGATCCGGCGCATCCCCAGCAGTTCAGCACCCGGGTTTATCTACGCAAGACGCCGTACTTGAGCAGACCGGAATCCGGCCCCCCACGCCCCTCCGGACTGGCCTTCCTGATCGCCCTGCCGTGGCTCGGCTGGCGAAAGCGCCGTCAGCGCATCGTTTCCCCCAGGCAAGCCGGAAGCGCCCTGGTGGTTGTCGTCGTGTCGATTCTGATTTTTGCGGTCCTGGCGGCCGCCATCATTCCGATGGTCGGATCCTCCTCTCATCAGGTGGCGGTCACGGACGCCGCGGCGAAAGCGCTCTATCTGGCCGAGTCGGGGTTCCGCTTCGCGGAAAGCCGCTGGAATCCCTACGACTCCGAGATTGATCGACACAATGCCCTGGAAGAACTGGACGGAACTTACACCCTGTCCGGCGATGACGGCCAGTTCGATCTGCGTCTGGAAAGCTATTTTTTGGAACTGGCCGGCGACAGCGGCGCCTCCAACTCCTTTCAGGCGCATTGCCCCGGTTCTCTACCCGACGATATGGATCTTTCGCGCATTCAAAGGCTTCGCATCGGCAATCAGACTGTCCTGGTAACCGACGTCCGGAGCGTATCGGGCCAGGAAGAAGACAGCCTCCACATCACCTTGCAGGCCCCGCTCGGCTATTACCCCAGCCACACGCCGCTCCTGCTGGTCACCACGGTATCGGGTATCGCAAACGGGGAACTTATTTACAACGACCCCCAAGGGGAGCTCTTCCCTTTGCGCAACGGCCCGATAATGATTGGCGGTTCCAACCTCATCGTTTTTTACCGCTTCAACGACCGGGAAGCCAATCGACTGGTCGGACTGATCAATCCTTTGGATAAAAACTGGACCGTAACGGCGAGTATCGGAGATGAAGTCCTTCTGTTACCATCGGTGCGCCTGCATAGCACCGGACGCGCCGGCAGCGGGGACCTGCGCGTCGAACGGGAACTGGTTTACGAAGCACCGCTTTCCACTGCGGATGAGCTGACAACGCGCCAGCAGGTCACCGACACGGAGGGCGACCTGTTCTCATCATCCGTCGGGACGCACGAAGTTGCTGAACTGGACGGCAACAAGGTCCTGATCATTACGGGAACCGAGGGGACGGATGTCAAAAGCAGTCTGGCCAAACTGAACCTGCCGGCGGGTTCGGCCGTCGATTTCGGACTTGTGCAGCGCGGCACGGGCGGTTACCTGAGTTACGATGCCCAGGTCAAGGTCGGATTCTACGACAACATGGCAACCCCTCCCGTTCTGGGATATGAGAAAAGTCCGCCGGTTCCGGCCTACTACTCGGCAGGCCCGGTGTTCCGCCTGCGCCGCCCGTCGGGAGACGGCTACAACATGTACGGTCTTGGGTTCATGCGCAGCAACAGCGGCAAACCAGACGGACTTCCCGACGAAATTGTTCCGGAAGCCGTCCGCGACCATCGCGCCATCGTATTGTGGCAGCAAACCGGCAACGGACAGCACAGGACCTGGTTGGCATACAAACGCATGAGTGACCTGCATACCGATTTCGATTTCGAGGCGGGGGCCGCCAACTGGACATCGTCGGCCGCCAACGGTTCCTGGGACCTCATCGATAATGCTGAAGCCGCCAATTCCCCTTCCCGCTTTTACCGATTTCATGACTGGGGGAATAACAGTGCGACCACCGGCACATTGCACTATCAGCCTGCACTGCGATTGCCGGAGAGTGATTCCATCTGGTTGAGTTTTTACAGCAAGTTCTATTCTGCTGAAGACGACGGGATTGTGATGCAGGTCCGAATAAGGGCAAATGGCGCCACGGCGAGGCAAATAGACACCGTACCCCAGACGGCATCGTTCTCCCGCAGGCAGGTCGACCTGTCGGAGTTTTCAGGCAGCCAAATCGAACTCCAGTTCCACTACCAGGACTTGTACTCCAATTATCACGAGGCGTTCTGGTCCATCGACGACGTGCGCATCGAAGCCGACTGGCCGGTTGAAAACAGCACGCTCATGGTGCGCCTGCAGGAGGCGGCGGCGCTGAATTTTACCTCCGGCGGACCGGACGCGATCCGTGCGGGCGACTGGGTGATCGGCGCGACCAGCGGAGCGCGCGGCCGGGTGGCGTTTGCCCCCATCTTGAGCGACATCCGGTGGAGCGAAGGCCGCGCGGCCGGTGTACTGCAGCTCAACCGCGTCTCGGGAACCTTCCAGGCCGAGGAGCTCAACGTGGCCGGCAAAGGCCGGCGCGCAACGATCCCCGAGTACAACGAAACGCTGCACCGCAAGGTCAATTTCATCAAAGCCTACTTTGGGCGCTCTCAAAGCTATGGCACGACAACCTTTGACGGCATCGAATACGGCAATTCCGACCGTTTCGATCCGGTAATGATCGGCACCCCCCGCCTCCCCTCAGGCGGTAAAGTGTTTTGGCCTCCTGAGAATGAAGGCGGCTGGACTCCAGCCGAAGATCGTTGTCGATTAATAGAATGGGATGCACTCAACCCGGCGGTATCCGACCTGGCGTTTGTTCCCTGGCAATTGGGCGGGGTGCCGCGCAATCAGGTCATCATCCGCAGCCACGACGCGGATTTGCAGAGCATGGCCATAAACGGTGCGGCCGAGCTGGGCCTTTATGCGCTCGGTGACGGCGCCGCCAATATCTATTTCGACGATTTCGGCCTTCAGATCGATGTGCCCGTCCGTTCTCCTTTTCCAGCACCATTGCAACCATAGCTTCAGAGAGGAGCGTCAGTTGAATCCCGATTTACCGCCCCAAAATGCGCAGCGCATGGTCCTGGACGAACATCTCAGCAAGCAGCTGCTCAAACGCTACGGAATTCCCGTGGTAGAGGAAATTTCGGTTCCCGAAGAGGAAGCGGTCGTCGCGGCGGCCCGCGCCATCGGCTTCCCGGTGGTGCTCAAGGGCGTGGGGACGCACCTTGCGCATAAAACCGAACGCGGTGCGGTGGCGCTCGACCTTGCCGACGCCCGGGCAGTCCGCCGTGCCGCCGCACGCATGCGTCGCAGAATCGGCGCTGATTTGAAGTCATACCTGGTTCAACCGTACATTCGTGGCCAGCGCGAATTGATGGCCGGCCTGATCCGCGACCCGCTGTTCGGTCCGGCGGTATTGTTCGGGGTGGGAGGGGTGTTCACCGAAGCCCTGGACGATATTGTGCTGCGACTGGCACCGCTGAGCGAGAGCGAGGCCGACGCCATGCTCGACAGCATCCGGGCCGCCCGGCTGCTCGGTCCCATGCGCGGCGAGCCGGCCGCGGACCGCATCGCCCTGGTGCGCATTCTGACCGGCCTCGCCCGACTGGCCCATGATCATCCGAATATTGCCGAAATCGATATCAATCCATTGCGAGTCACTGCGCAGGGGGAAGTGCTCGCCGTGGACGCATTGATCGTCACCTCAGAGCCTTCGCCTGCTCCGTGTCCGCCCGCCGTAAACCCCCAAGCCGTAATGGCTTTTTTCCACCCGCGCCGCATCGCCTTCATCGGCGCGTCCGCCCAGATGGGCAAGTGGGGCCATATCCTGGTTTCGAACACCCTGGGCGGCGGGTATGAAGGGGAGATCTTTCTGGTCAACCCTAAGGGCGGTCGGATCGCCGGGCGCGACGTCTACTCACGAATCGCCGATCTGCCCGGGCAGATCGATCTGGCCGTGGTGACGCTGCCGGCCGATAAAACGCTCGATCTGATACCGCAACTGCATGCCAAACGCATTCGCCACCTCGTATTGATCACATCAGGGTTTACTGAAACCGGAAATGCCGGCCGCATACTGGAACAGCGCCTGGTCGCGGCGGCACGCGAGGCCGATATCGTGATCCTGGGACCCAATACCATGGGGATTGCCAACCCCCATATCCGGTTGTTCTGCACCGGATCGACCGTGTCCCCGCCGGCGGGCGCAACCTCAATGGCGGCCCAGTCGGGCAATATGGGCACCCAGTTGCTGGCTTTTGCCGAACAACACGACCTGGGCATCCGCTGCTTCGCCGGCAGCGGCAACGAGGCCATGCTCGCCATCGAAGACTACCTGGAAGCGTTTGAATCCGATCCCTTGACCCGCACGATCATGCTCTATGTGGAGAGTGTTAAAAATGGTCGTCGATTCTATGAAAGCGCGGCGCGCATCGGACGCCGAAAGCCGATTATGCTGCTCAAGGGCGGTCGGACGCCGGTCGGTTTGCAGGCGGCGGCCAGCCACACCGGTGCCCTGGCCTCCGATCAGCGCGTCTTCGATGCCATGTGCCACCAGGCCGGCATCGTCACCGCCGATCAGCCGATGGAGCTTCTGGACCTGGCCGCGGCGTTTGCTTCCCTGCCCCTTCCCCAGGGCCCCCGGGTGGCCATCATGACCTGGGGCGGCGGGTGGGGGGTGGTCACCGCCGATTTGTGCCAACACTACGGTCTTTCGGTTCCGCCGCTCGACGCCAGAATCATTGAAGCCATCGACACGATTCTGCCGCCCTACTGGAGCCGTGCCAATCCGATCGATCTGGTGGGTGAACAGGAAATTTCCATTCCGTTCAAAATACTTGAAATTTTAATGCAGTGGCCGGGGTGCGACGCGGTGATCAACCTGGGAATCCTGGGACGACGCCAATTCTTCGGACGCCTGTCCGCCATGGTCGCCAAGGCCGATCCGACGATCCCCGCGGCTTATCTGGCCGACGTGGACCGCATGCTGCAGCGCTTCGAAGAGGATTTGATCCGCCGGGTCACCGAACTGATGACCCGCTATCGAAAACCCATTGTGGGGGTCAGTTTGCTCAGCGGCGCCGAAAGTCGCACCATCCGCCGGGTAGCGGATGCCGAATACCCGGCCGTTTTCTACGAAACACCGGAACGTGCCGTGCGCGCGATTGCCAAGATGTCGCGCTACCGCCGTTTTCTTGAACGTGCGCAGGCTTGACGCCGCCCCGACGTTGTGATGCGTTTAACTTTCTGGTATTCGTACGTATTCACTGGAACGGGAACGTTGCCAGGGAACTTGCTTTGATCAGGAGCGTGGCGATGGAAGATCGACTGCTTCACCTTCCCATTCAATCGAGACGGTCGCATGGCTGACTCCCGCCCGAATCCCGCCGACTTCTATCGTCTGGTGGCCGGTCCGGAGGGGTCCTTCGGGCTTCAGTTGCAAGGGCGCATCGACCGTCGCTGCGCTGGTACGGTGCTGAAGGCGATCCAGTCGGAGGTGAAGGCCAAAATGCCGCGCAAGGTGACAGTCGATTTGAACCGCACCACCTATTTCGACGATTTCGGTGCGTTGATTCTTTTTGAACTGCGCCGGTTTGCCCAGGAGCACCGGATCGCCTTTTCCCTCGTTCAGCCGCCGCCGCGCGCGGCCGAGATTCTCAGGTTGACCAATTTCGACGACCCGCAGTCCTGTGCCCTTGCGATCCGCCCACGCCGATCCAATTTCATTCTGCGCCTCGGGGAGGCGGTTATTGCGCAGCTTCACAATCTCCGTTTCCTGGTTTCATTCCTCGGTTCAGTGATGTTGTGTTTCGGTCAGGTGTTCATGCATCCGCGCAGTCTGCGCCTGGGCGATACAATCCTGTTCATGCAGAAGACGGGCGTGGATGCCCTGCCGATCGTGGGCATGATCAGTTTTTTGCTTGGACTGATCATGGCGTTCGTCTCCAGCCTGCAGCTCGCGCAATTCGGGGCCAGCATCTATGTGGCATCCCTGGTGGCCCTGGCGATGGTCTCCGAACTGGGACCGATCATGACCGCCATAGTGGTGGCCGGCCGCTCGGGCTCGGCTTTCGCGGCCGAAATCGGCACCATGCGCATTTCCGACGAAATCGATGCGCTCTATACTATGGGGATTTCACCCACTCTGTTTCTGGTCGTGCCGCGCATCCTTGCGACCATGATCGTGGTGCCGCTGCTGACCATTTTCTCCGATCTGTTCGCAATCATGGGTGGGATGGTGATCAGCGTCACGCTTTTCGACCTGACCATCACGACCTACCTCAGCCAGACGATCAAATCCTTAACACTCTTCGAGCTCAATTGGGGGTTGATGAAAAGTGTGGTTTTCGCGGCCATCGTGGCCTGGATCGGCTGTCTGCGCGGCTTTCAGGTGCGCGGCGGCGCCTCCGGGGTCGGCAATGCCGCTACATCGGCCGTGGTCAGCGGGATATTTCTGATCATATTGTTTGATTCCATTTTCGCGGTGATCCGCAGCTACTGGTAAGATTATGCCCGAAGTGCAGGCCATCATCGAAGTTCGCGACCTCACCGCACGTTACGGCGACGCGCTGATTCTGCAGTCGGTCGGCTTCGATATTCGGCGCGGTGAGATTCTGGCCATCATCGGCGGCAGCGGGTGCGGCAAGACTACCCTGCTGCGTCACCTGATCGGTCTGCACGCTCCCGCCAGGGGTTCGGTCCGCATCGATGGTCAGGAGATGACCAGCGACGACGAAGCGGCGTTCAATGATGCCCTGCGTAAAATCGGGGTCCTGTTTCAGGGCGGCGCGCTGTTCGGCTCCATGACGCTGGCCGAAAATGTCGCCCTCCCGATACAGGAGTACACCGATCTATCCCCTCAGGCCGTGGCGACCCTGGTCCACTTGAAGCTGTGCAGCGTCGATCTGGGGGGATATGAAGGCCATCTGCCCTCGGAACTGAGCGGCGGCATGATCAAGCGCGCCGCCCTGGCACGGGCCCTGGCGCTCAATCCTGAGATTCTTTTCCTCGACGAACCGACGGCCGGGCTCGATCCGGTCACTTCCGCCGAAATCGAGGATCTCATCCTGCGGCTCAATCACAGCCTGGGCACGACCATGGTGATCATCACGCACTCTCTCAATATCATCTTCAAGGTCGCTCACCGCGTAATCATGCTGGACCGCTCGGCAAAAGGCATTATCGCTCAGGGCGATCCACGGGAGCTCAAGGAGAACAGTCCGAACCCAGTGGTGCGACAATTCTTCAACCGGCAGGCAAAGGCATCCGAGCGACTCGCATGGCATCGTTAAAAACCAAATTCAGTGTGGGACTTTTCCTGATCATCGGCATTGTCGTGATCATTATCGGTGTGATCTGGCTGGGGATGTCCAATTACCTGGACCGAGGCCGCTTTTTCGTTTCCTATTTCGACGAGTCGGTGCAGGGTCTCGACAAGGATTCGCCGGTCAAATACCGCGGTGTGGCGGTCGGGCGCGTGCATGCCATCAACGTGGCTCCCGACGAACGCTTGATCGAAGTGATCATGCAGATCGATCCCCAGCTGCAGCCTCAGCAGGCGACCGACGATGTCGTGGCGCAGCTCAAGTCGGTCGGTATCACCGGCTTGATGTTCATTGAACTGGAGCGCCGCGGCACCGTGGAGCCCGATGTCTCCCCTTCAGTAAATTTCGAGCCCCCCTACCCTGTCATTCCCACCCGGCCTTCCGAGATCTCCAAGATCTTTAAAGGCATCGAAGATGTTTTTACGCTCTTCCGCTCGCTCGACATCGCCATCTCGACGCACCTGACCGGCGTGCTTCAGAAAATCGACAGCGCACTTGACGAAGCGCAGTTGGCGCAGCTGATCAAAGACATGCGCGGGAGCATGCAGCGCCTGCAGCATCTGCTCGACAGCGACAAAGTTGAACATCTTCTCGCCGCCCTGAACGAGACCTCGCAGAATTTCAACCGCATGGCGCTGAATGCCGACAGCGGCATCACTGAGATGCGTGCGACGGTAGGCGAGCTCAACCGAACCATTAACAGCGCCGGAAACCATATCGATTCGATCTCGTCCGATCTGCAGGCCTCTGCAGCGCAGGTCAAGATCGCCATGGAATCGGCCGCCGCCCTGTTGGAAAACACCGATTACAAGGTGGATGCCCTGCAGCGCCAGACCCTGATCACCCTGCAGCGCCTGGAACAGGCCGGACAATCACTCAATCGTTTGCTGGAGCGCATTGCCAACCAGCCGTCGCAGCTTATTTTCAGCTCACCGGCGCAAGACAAGCCCGGGGCGCCCTGATGGCGATAACCGGCCGCAGCCGTTCGAGAGGCAGACTATGAATTCTTCCTCAATCCAGCGCATCCTGCCGCTGATGGTCCTGTTCCTGCTGACCGCCTCCTGTGCAGGGACTTCGGCGCCCGCCAGGGACAACTACTATTACACCCTCAATTATCCGCCGCCGGCACCGCCGTTCGAACATACCCTGCCCTTCGTACTGCGTGTGGATCACTTCATCAGTTCACCGCCCTTCAACTCCCAATCCATCATCTTCGCCGATCAGGGCTTATATCGCAATGCATACGCCCGCCATCACTGGATTGCGCCACCCGCGGAGCTGCTGGCCTTCCTGCTGGCCCGCGACTTAAAAAGCGCCCGGGTACTGCAGGCCGTGCTGCCTCCGGACTCCTTCGCCGCATCGACCCATATCCTGAACGGTTGGCTGGAAGAGATATTGGAAGTGGATCTGCCGGACGGCTGGCTGGCATCGCTGCGCCTCTCCATAACGCTGATTGCGTCGCGCGAAGCGGACCCCAGCCGGCGCATCATCTTCCAAAAAATATATGCGGCCAGTGCCCCGATCGGCGAACGCAGCCCGGCAGGCATGGCCGAGGCCATGAGTACCGCCGCCGCGCAGGTGTCGGCGGAGGTTGTCAGGGACGTTTACCAAGCATTGATGAAACCGTAAGCGCCGCCCCTCGAACCCGATCCGTCGAGCTGGAAGTGAAAACGAGGCGTTCCTGTCGTAAAAGAATATCCTTGGCTTTCCGTTTTCAACTTCAGCTTTAAATTTTAAACATCGTTTAACTTAAAGGAGCAGGTAGATGGAACCGATCCGCATCGATCAAACCCAATCCTACGTGCGCCTGCGGGAGCAGGCCGTCGACATGCAGCACCCCGACCGTCATCTGGCCGCACTGCTGACCGATGCGGATCGCCTGGCGCGTTTTTCACGCTGTGCTGCAGGAATATGGTTCGATTTCAGTCGACAGCGTCTGGACCGAACGACCCTCGATCTCCTGCTGTCCGTCGCAGCCGAGCTGAAAGTGATGGATCAATTCGATCAAATGTGCCGGGGGGCAAAAATCAACACCACCGAAAAGCGGGCGGTACTGCACACGGCCTCCCGAGATTTTTCCGACAAGCCGATTGTGTCGGATGGCACGGATATCATGCCCGCAATCCGCCGCGTGCGGCAGGAGATACATGAATTCAGCGCACGCGTGCATCGGGGGGAAATTGTCGGAAGCACGGGCAAGCCCTTTCGTCAGGTGGTGGTGATCGGCATCGGCGGCTCTTATCTCGGTCCCGAATTCGTCTCCACCGCCCTTGCCGCATACGCTGACAAAAAAATCCGCCTGCACTATCTGGCCAACGTCGATGTCAATGACTTCGGGGCCGTGGCCGCGCTCATCGATCCTGAAACCACATTGTGGGTGATCATCTCCAAAAGCTACACGACCGCCGAAACGACGGCCAATACCGTGCAGGCGGAGACGTTCATGCGTGCAAGGGGCCTTGACCCGGGCCGGCACATTGTCACCGTCACGGCTCAGGGCAGTCCGGGAGACGACCCGTCCCGACCGGTATTGGGAACTTTTCACATGTTCGACTTCATCGGCGGCCGTTACAGCGTCACCTCGGCTGTCGGCGGCGTGCCCCTGAGTCTGTATCTGGGTTACGATCGCTTCGAGTCGTTTTTGCGCGGCGCCGCTGAAATGGACGCCCATGCCCGCACGGCCCCGGCGGCCGAAAATCTGCCCCTCCTGGCGGCCTTGATTGCGGTGTGGAACACAACATTCCTCGGATACCAGCAGCAGGCGATCATCCCCTATGCCGCACCCTTGGCTAAACTCGCGCCCCATGTCCAGCAGCTCAACATGGAAAGCAACGGCAAGGCCGTGGACCGGCAGGGCCGCTTCCTCGCGGAGCCTGCCGGAACGGTGATTTTCGGCGAACCGGGCACCAACGCTCAGCATTCTTTTTTCCAGCTCGCTCACCAGGGCCGCCCCTTTCCAATCGATTTGATCGGCGTATTGCATCCGCAATATCCGCAGTATACCGCCTTTTCCAAGGGCGTCAGCAACCATCAGGAGCTGTGGGCCAACCTGATGGCCCAGGCCCAGGCCCTCGCCCTGGGAAAACCCGACACCCAAAATCCCGCTCGTCATTTCGATGGCAACCGTCCATCTTCGACACTGGTTCTGGAAACTCTGGATCCGGTCAACGTGGGCCGCCTGCTCAGCTTCTACGAAGCGCGCACTGTGTATGAAGGTTTTCTGTGGGGCATCAATTCATTTGACCAGTTCGGGGTCGAACTGGGCAAGACCATGGCCTCAGGGCTGCGCAAACAGATGGCGGTGCGCAATTCCAACCCCCAGCACGTCTTTGAAGTGGCGGATCCGATTGCCGGCCGTTATCTGGAGATGCTTTTCGAGGGCAGAATTAACTAGCTGTTCTCGGAGGATAAGGCTTCGCGCAAACCCGAGGCGCGTTCGCTGCGCCGTCTGACGGCCGTCTCCAGCAGGCGCGGATCGCCAACGACCAGAACCGACTGGCGCGCGCGGGTCACGGCGGTGTAGAGCAG
>DDYQ01000140.1 GCA_002348005.1 Desulfobacteraceae bacterium UBA2230
TGCTGCGCTTCGAAGTCGACCCTGAACTGTGTTCCAAATGCGGCCTGTGCTTCAAGGCCTGCCCGGCCGAGGCCATCCAGTGGCAGAAGAAAGAAGTCGCCCGCATCGACACGGCCAAATGCATCAAATGTTTGACCTGCTTCGACAAATGCCGTTTCGGAGCGATCAGTTAAGCAAACGTTCCACCGCCGGATGCCATCGGGTAGAACACCGCGGTCGGAGAGGAGAATCACATAATGGATATTGCGATCATCTTGATGGGCGGCCTGGGACTGCTGGTCGGCGTCGGTCTGGCCATCGCCTCGAAGGTCTTCTACGTCTACGTGGATCCGAAAATCCTGGCTATCGAAGGCGCGCTGCCGGGGGCCAATTGCGGCGGCTGCGGCTATCCGGGCTGCGGGTCCAATGCCGAAGCGATCGCCAGCGGCAAGTCGGGTCCCAACTCCTGCGTGGCGGCGGGCCCTGAAGTGGGCCAGGCCATCGCCGCCATTCTGGGGGTCAGCGTCGAAGCCCGGGAACCCGACATCGCCCTGCCCGGCTGCACTTACGGCGTGGCCGAGGCCGACACCAAATTCAGGTACGACGGCCTGCAGGACTGCCGCGCCGCGGCCCTGCTCAGCGGCGGCATGAAGGTCTGCACGATCGGCTGCGTCGGCCTGGGCACCTGCGCCGCGGCCTGCCCGTTCAATGCCATCTCCATGGGCCCCCAGGGGCTGCCCGTGGTGAATGAAAACCGCTGCACGGGCTGCGGCACCTGCGAACGCGTCTGCCCCAAGCACATCATCACGCTGTCGTCGGTCACCCGGCGCATCCTGAAAGAGTACACCACCGAGGATTGTACGACGCCCTGCCAGCGCGCCTGCCCCGCCGGCATCAATATCAGCGCCTACATCGGCGCCGTGGCGCAGGGCGATGATCAGCGCGCCGTTCAGATCATCAAGGAGCGCAATCCCTTCCCGACGGTGATCGGCCGCATCTGCCCGCGGCCCTGTGAAAACGAATGCCGGCGTCAACTGGTGGACGAGCCGGTGGCCATCAATTACCTCAAGCGCTTCGCCGCCGATTTCGAGCGCTCGCAGAAAGCGCGCATCCTGCCCTACAAGGCACCCGATACCGGTCGTAAAATCGCCGTGGTCGGCGGCGGGGTGGAAGGGCTTTCGGCGGCCTTTTTCAGCGCCCGTTTGGGACACGCCGCCACCGTCTACGAGGCCGGACAGCGCATGGGCGGCCTGCTGCGCACGGCCATCGCCCGCTATCGACTGCCGGACGACGTACTGGACTGGGACATCGAGGGTATTCTGGCCATGGGCGTCACGGCCCAAACCGGCAAGCCCGTCGAATCGGCGCCCGAACTGCTGCAGCAGGGCCACGCAGCGGTATTTCTGGCGCTGGGCGGCTGGGACAGCCGTCTGGCCCGCACGAACGGACGCAACGAACCGGCACCGGCGCCGGACTGCCATCTACTGATCGACCTGGCCAAAACCGGCCGGCCGGGCGCCGACCTGAAACTGGACGGCCACGTGGTGATCGTCGGCAGCCCCGCCCTGACGCCCGAGCTGCTGGAACGCTGCAAACAGCTGGGTGCCGAGCGGTTGACCGTTCTGGTGCGCGATCCGGCTCCCCTGCAGGCCGTGCAGAATGTGGATTTCAGCTACGCCGGCCTGAGCCGCCTTTACGGGCAGGCCAACCGCTTGACGGCCGTCGAGCTCACGGACTTGCACACGGGCGAGCGCAGCAGGATCGATGCCCGGCATGTCATTTTCGCCGCCGGCCGCATACCGGAGCTGATCTATATCCCTGCCCCGGCGACCGAAGAGGCACCGGCCGCTCCTGAAGCCTGGGAGGCCTTCCCGCCCTACAAGCAGCCCGGCTGGCATCAGGAAACCGGTCTGCTGTCCGAAGGCGACCCCCGAACCGATTTCAGTGCGGCCATCAAAGCCATCGCGGCCGGCCGCCGGGCCGCGGCCTCCATTCACAAGGCCATGTATGGATTGACGCTGGATCTGCCCGCCCAGGTCGTGACGCCCGAGACCCCCGTGCAAAATGTTTTCGAAGTCCGGGGCGTGGATATGCAGCCGCGGCAGGTGATGCCCCTCTCCGAGGAAGAGGCCCTCGCCAGGGGGGCGGAGCTGGAGCGCGGATTCAGCATGGCCGAGGCCCGCACCGAGGCCGGACGCTGCCTGCGGTGCGGATTGATCTGCTACAAGCGCCAGGTTGCGCAACTGGCCGAATCGGTCCAGGCCGCGGCCGCAAATTGATTTCAGGCTGAAAGGCAGTGTGATAGCGCATGGTCACTGAAAAAGGGATTGTAACGCGCCTGGGCAAAGAGGCTTCCACCGCCTGGGTCAAAATGGTGCCGGCCGGCGCCTGCGCCTCCTGTTCGGAGCGCCACAGCTGCAATCCCATGGGCGGTGGCGATGAGCGCGAAGTGGAGATTCTCAACCCGGTGCGTGCCGCGGTCGGCGATCGGGTGGAGGTCGCCGTCGACAGTTCGGCATTGCTGAAAGCCACCTTCCTGTTGTATGTCTTTCCCATCATCTGCATGCTCATCGGGGCGGCGGTCGGCGAATTGGCGGCCGGGCGTTTTCAGCACGAGGGTTCGGTTCCGGCGGTCGTCGCCGCCGTAATCGCCCTGACCGCCGCACTGCTGATTGTCAAGGTTCGCGGAAACCGCCTGGCCCGCCGCGCCGCCTATCGTCCACAGGCGATCCGGGTGATCGAAAGGGCGGCCGGGCGTCCCGCACACGGTCATCACTGCACGATGGTAACGCCTCAGGAATGAATGCAATGTCGCAAAAAGTCTTTATCAGCGCGAACGACACCGCCACTTTCGTATGCCCGCAATGCGGCAATGCCGGTACCACGGATGTCTCCAAATATGCGTCGATCGACAGGAAGGTGACCGTCAACTGCAGGTGCAATTGCGGAAACCACTTCAAGGTCATCCTGGAGAAACGCCGCCAGTACCGCAAGCAAACCGATCTGCCGGGAATGTATTTCCATCGTCTGAGCAACGGCAGCGTGTTAAAAGGCACCATGCGGGTGCTGGATATTTCCATCAAGGGACTCAAACTCAAACTCACCGCCGCGCCCGATTTTAAAGTCGGCACAGCGCTGCGGGTGGAGTTTCATCTGGACGACAAGCGCCGCACCTTCATCGACAAGGAGGTCATCGTTCGGAACGTGAATAAAAACCTGGTCGGCACTTCGTTTGCCCCCACCGAGGGCGACGATGCCAGTTTAGGGTTTTACCTGATGTCCTGAGCGGGGCGAATACTCCGTGATCATTGGATTGCAATGATCCGCCCATGTACTGAACCTCCCTTCTAAGTCACTGCTACTATTGACAAAAGCCAATCAGTCAATATTAAATGCGGTTACCGTATCGATGTCAGGTCGATCCCCGGTTGCCGACTAAGCGCATACTCCAATACGCGAAGGAATGACGTTGATGATACCCATCCATTTTGTTAACCGATCCCCCAAACCCATTGTACGGCTGGTCGCGATCGCCGTATTGCTCCTTGTATCCGTCTCCATCCAGCCCCTGCAGGCCGAGAAGACGGAAAGCGCCCGGATGCCCTTCGCACCGGGCGAACGGCTGACGTTTGCCCTCAGTTGGTCGTCCATACCGGCAGGTGAGGCGGTAATGGAAGTACTGTCCATGAAAACGATCAACGGCGAACCGGCCTATCACTTCCGCCTGACCGCCGAATCGAACGCCTTCGTGGACACGTTCTACAAAGTTCGCGACCGCATCGACGCCTTCGTGGCCGCGGATATGAGCCGCACGGTTCACTTTGCGCAGAAAAAACACGAGGGCAGCACCCGCAAGAACGTGAGTGTCGAATTCGACTGGGACAACACGACGGCCCAGTACACCGACGACAAGCGAACCAAGAAGCCGATCGAGATCAAACCCGGCACCTTCGATCCGCTCTCGGTTTTCTACTATTCACGCACCGTGGATCTGCGGGAAAACCGCATCATGATGACCCCGGTGACCGACGGCGTCAAATGCGTCCAGGGAATGGCGCGGGTTGTCGGCCGCCAAACCATCTCGGTTCCCGGCGGAACGTACGATACCCTGGTGATCGAACCCGATCTGCGGCAGGTGGGCGGCGTGTTCGAAAAAAAGAAGAATGCCAAAATCACGCTGTGGGTTACGGCGGACGAACGGCGCCTGCCGGTCAAAATCGCCAGCCAGGTTGCCATCGGCAGCTTCACCGGCGAACTGGTTTCCGTTAAAAACGGTACGCTTTGATCCACCCGAATCATGGACAAGGCGCGCCCGCAACGCTTGAAAGGATGACCATGCACAGAATGGCGGCCATTTGCATGGCGCTGGCGGCGGTGTGGTTTATCGGCGGCGCGGCAATCGCACCGGCGGCTCAGGCGGAGCAGCCGGTGGCCCAGGTCAATGGGGCGGCGGTCCGGGAACAGGACGTCGATCTGGAAACCTATCTGGTCAGGGGCGAGGCGAGACGGGTGAACCGGCCGCTTTCCGAAGCCCGGTTGTCCGAACTGCGCCCGGCCATCGTCGAGACCCTGATCGAACGGGAGCTGCTTTATCAGACGGCCCGCCGGAAGAGAATCGACGTCGCCGCACGCGCAGTGGACGTTGCCTTCAAAGAGTTGAAGCGCATGCGGGGTCCGCTTCCCCAGACGTTCAACCTGACCGACGCCGACCTGAAAGCACGCGTTCGCAAGGGGCTTATAGTGCAGCGGCTGCTGTACCTGGATGTGCTGCGCCATATCAGCCTCTCCGAGTCGGAGATCGAAGCCTTCCTGGCGCAGCCGCCGGAATCCGATGCAGCCCCCCAGGTCCGCGTGCGGCACATTCTGATTGCCGGCAAGGATGCCGCTGCGCGCATCCGGGCGGTCCAGGCGAAAATAGAGACCGGCACGCCTTTCGCGCTCGCCGCCTTTGACTATTCGGACTGCCCCAGCAAGCACCGCGGCGGCGATCTGGGTTATCTCACCCGCGACCAGATGATCCCGGCTTTCGCCGCGGCGGTTTTTGCGATGCAGCCCGGTACGATCAGCGATATCGTCGAGACCCGCCAGGGGTATCATCTGATCGAACTGATCGATCTGCGCCCGGCGGCCGGACCGGTCCCTGCCCGCCCGCAAGCCGAACGCGACCTGCTCTTCAAAAGGGAATCGGCGGCAATCGAGGCCTATCTCCTCCGACTCAAGGCGCAGGCCGACATCCGCCGCTGAAGTCTTTATTCCGACAGCCGGCAGTCGAGGACAGGTCAACGTCTCCACTTCCGGCAGGGCGCTGAAGATGAGGCGCTGCAAAACGTTCGGCCGCAAATTCTCTTTCAACTTTCAGCCGGCCGATCGACGCCGGTCAACCGTTCACCATCGCCATTCCTCTAGCGGAATTCGCCGCTTCCCGAGGAGATTCTCCACGGCCGATAGCAGGGCGCGATGCATGCCCCATATTCCCCCATACCCCAAAACTGCTTTTTTTCTTGACCCCTTATAATTCATGGGATTAATGTGACATTCGGATGAATTGTGAAATCGATCCATTTCAAGGTGATGGACCGAACAGCATCCGGCGGTTGGCGCCATCTTTCAGTGCGAACGTATTAAACAGGAGGGCAGAGCTTTGGCAATCGGTACGGTGAAGTGGTTCAACAACAAAAAGGGCTATGGGTTTATCAATGAAGAGGGCGGCCGGGACATCTTCGTACACTTCTCTTCCATCAACATGGATGGCTACAAGAGCCTCAATGAGGGCGAACAGGTCGTCTTCGATGTCGAAGAAAGCAATCGCGGCCCGGAAGCCAAAAACGTGCGCAGAGGATAACGTTCACATCTGACGCTTTCGAAAACCCCAAAAAGGCTTTTGCTTCGTTACGGGCAAATGCCTTTTTTTCGTTCCCGGAAACGGCCGGCTCACTCGCCGATGATCTTGACCAGCACCCTTTTCCTTCGCCGGCCGTCGAACTCGCCGTAGAAGATGCGCTCCCAGGTGCCGAAATCGAGCCGCCCCCCGGTAACCGCCGCCACCACTTCGCGCCCCATCACCTGGCGCTTCATGTGGGCATCGGCGTTGTCTTCGCCCACATTGTGCCGGTACTGCTGCACCGGCGCGTGCGGCGCCAGCCGCTCCAGCCATTGCTCATAATCGTAGTGCAGGCCCGACTCATCGTCGTTGATGAAAACCGAGGCGGTGATATGCATCGCATTGACCAGGACGAGGCCTTCCCGGATGCCGCTCTCCTTCAGGCACGCTTCCACCTGGGAGGTGATGTTGATAAAGGCCCGCCGGGTCGGCACTTCGAACCAGAGTTCCTTGCGGTAGCTTTTCATGACGCATTCTCCTGTTGAAATTTTAATTACGGCCTGTTCAATGGTGGCGACCATCCCTCAAAGATCAAGCCGCCTGATGGACATTTCGAACTGAGTCCGGTTTGCGGAACGATCTGCCGGATTGCATTTCGTGTATCTTAACCGGTTCCGTGCAGGACAAATCCCTGCTGGAGCAGCTTTGAACTTGCTTTTTTTCGACAAATTTACAATACATGAATCAAGTGATTGGGGATGGAGTCCCCCATATAACCGCCCGGGCCGGGCTGATGACTCCTGCCTGCAGCAATGTACGGTGGGATATCTAAATCAGGTCCGCAGGCGGTTTTTTAGTTCCCCGAGACAGCGTGTCCCGCAGGTGCAAACGAGAGGAAACCTTATGACCGAAACCTGGTTTCTGGCCACCCTGTGGCTAGGTCTGGCCTTGATCGCGACCTTGATTTCGATATGGTTGCGCATCGCCACCGCCCTTTCAGAAATCGTCGTGGGCACCGTCGCCCAGTTGATCATCGGGGCGGTGATCGGAACCGCGGTGCTGGGCGTTCACGAACCCTGGATCAAGTTTCTGGCCGGCACCGGGGCGATTATCCTGACCTTTCTGGCCGGCGCGGAGCTCGATCCGGAAGTCTTCAAGCTCAAATGGAAAGAGGCCACGGCCCTGGGCATCGCCGGTTTCGTGGCGCCTTTTCTGGGTTGCGCAGCCGTGGCGTATTACTGGCTGGGCTGGGGCAGCCAGGCAAGCTGGATCGCGGGAGTGGCCCTTTCCACCACCTCGGTGGCGGTGGT
>DDYQ01000115.1 GCA_002348005.1 Desulfobacteraceae bacterium UBA2230
TGCTAACATTGCGCTGCATCAATTTACAAGGGAAATCAAGTAGAACCCATAAGGGCAAAGAGCATCGGCAAGGCACTGCCGCTTTGCATGCGGATGCTGAGCCCTCGTTTATACGAATCGGCCCGGCGGCTGAAAGGATTTTCGTCGATGTTAATGTCGATGGTAACCGCCCCCCTGCGGTGAGCCAATTCGACAACTTGCGCGGGCAGGGTGGTGGCGCCCGAGGTTCCCACCGTGATCAGCAGGCTCGCCGTCGTGGCCGCGGTCATGGTGCTCTCCCAGCGAAAATGCGGTTCGTCGTAATACTCGTCGAACCAGAGCACGTGAGGTCGCAGCAGATCCCCGCACTGCGGGCAGCGCAGCCGCCGCCATTGGTCTTCGCTCAGCGCTTTTGAGATTTCATAATCGATTCCCTCGGGCATGGGTTCAATTCCAAAGCCGCATTCCGCCGCACAGCGCACCTGAAAAAGATTGCCGTGAATTTGATACGTACGCTCGGGGGACTGTCCGGCCCGCAAATGAAGGTTGTCCACATTTTGCGTGACCAGAAGGAAGCGGTCGGCGTATTGCTTTTCAAAGTCGACCAGCGCGAGGTGCCCCGCATTGGGGAGGGCCTTGCGGCAGATGGACTGACGATAAAGATACCAATGCCAGACGGCGCGCGGATTTTTACGGAACATGGAATAAGTGGCCATTTTTTCAGGTTGATAGACCGTTGAACCAAATGTCCAGTATCCATCCGGACCGCGGAAGGTTGGGATTCCACTTTCGGCCGAGATGCCTGCCCCTGTTAGAAAAACGAACGTACCGGGCGAGCCGAGCGCTTCCGTCAAAAGGTGTTTCAAACGCTTCTGGTCCATGCGTGTGCCTTCCTCTAAGTCGGCCGCGGCTGACGGCGATATCGACGTGCTTGTGAATTAATGAAATCTTCTTTATTATGGCGCGCAGTCTAACGCCAAACACAAGGCCAACTCAAATGAATACCACCATTCCAGGGCGTGTTGAGCACATTCACCTGATTGCGGTCTGCGGAACGGCCATGGGTGCACTGGCGGGGATGCTGAAGCAAATGGGATACACGGTTACCGGCTCTGATCAGCAGGTGTACCCGCCCATGAGCGATTTTCTGCAAATCAGCGGCATCAAAGTCTTCAACGGCTACCATCCCGATCATTTGAATCCACGTCCGGATCTCGTCGTGGTCGGCAATGCCGTTTCAAAAAATAACGCCGAGGTCGTTGCCATGCAATCCTTGGGGCTGCCCTACTGTTCCATGCCCGAGGCCATCAATCGCTTCGCAGCGGCCGGAAAACGTCAGATCATTGTGACCGGCACTCACGGCAAAACCACCACGGCCTCATTCATCGCCTGGATGTTGCATATCGCTGGACTCAGTCCATCATTTCTGATCGGTGGTATCGTAAACGGATTTGAGAGCAATTTCAGGGTAGGTCAAGGACAATGGATTGTACTGGAGGGTGATGAGTACGATACCGCTTTCTTCGATAAGGGTCCCAAGTTCCTGCATTACACCCCTGAGGTCACGGTTCTGACCAGTGTGGAATTTGATCATGCCGACATTTACACCGATTTGAATCATGTGAAGAGTGCCTTCGCACGCCTGATCGCCCGCCTTTCGGAAGACAGCCTGCTGGTCGCCTTTGATGATGACGCCAATGTCACCGAGCTTTTGGCCGACTGCGGCTGCAGTGTCGTGCGGTATGGCCGCCGAACGGAATCGACCTGGCGTTTAGGCGAAACAGAAGTTGCACCGCCTTTCACCCATTTTGTGGCTTCCCACAGCGGACGCGATCTTGCCTTAAAAACGCAGATGATCGGCGAGCACAATCTATATAACCTGCTGGCCGGTATTGCGGCGGGTCATCATATCGGGCTGGATCCTCTTTTAATTTCCGACGCAGTGGCCTCATTTGGGGGAGCACGCCGTCGTCAGCAGATCCGAGGGGTCAAACGGAACATCATTGTGATCGATGATTTCGCTCACCACCCGACGGCGGTCCGGGAGACGGTCCGGGCCGTAAAATCTTACTACAACCCGCGGCGGGTGATTGCGGTCTTTGAACCCCGCACCAATTCGAGCCGTCGCAATGTCTTTCAGAAGGACTACGTTTCGGCCTTCTCAAGCGCCGACCTGGTCTGTATCCGCCAGGCACCGCATCTTGAAAAGATCCCTTTGCAGCAGCGATTTTCATCCCGACAACTGGTTGCCGATCTGCAAGGCTGCGGTCAAGCGGCACATTATTTTGAGGACACGGATCGCATTATCGCTTTTCTGGTTGAAACCGCACGTCCTGAAGATGTGATATTGATCATGTCCAATGGTGGTTTCGACGATATTCATGCCCGCCTGTTAGAACAACTCTGATGCCTGCTTCGGTCAAATAATACGAGAGATTGAACGACCATGATGTACGCCGCCAGAATCACGGGTATAGGCTCCGCATTTCCCCGCGAGCGAATCACCAATGAAGAACTGTCCGTCCGCCTGGCGGGCTTGAATGTGGAAACCAGCGATGCATGGATTCGCGAGCGCACCGGTATTTCGGAACGCCGCTATTCGGATCTGGTCAAAGCCGATGAACACAACTCCGCCCTGGCTTCCGCCGCTGCGGTGAAAGCTCTTGAAATGGCAGGGAAATCTGCGCTGGAGGTCGATCAGATCATCGTGGCCACCTGTTCCCCCGAAGCCTTGCTGCCGCCCACCGCCTGCCGTGTCCAGCATCGCATCGGCGCCTCACGGGCCTGGTGCATGGACATTAATGCCGCTTGCACGGGGTTTGTGTTCGGTGCGGTGACCGCCGCCCAATTCATCCTCAGCGGTCAGACGCGCACGGCGCTGGTGATCGGATCCGAGGTACTGCATCCTCATTTGAACTGGAAAGATCGCGGGTCATGCATTCTGTTCGGTGATGCCGCCGGGGCGGCAGTAATCGAGAGAACCTCGGCCGAAAGCGATCAGCGCATTTTAAACTGGCATCTGGCTTCGGACGGGCGATACGCAGATCTGCTCACGATCCCGATCACACCGGCCACCCCAGCTGCCGACGCGCAGCACAGCAGCACCCAAATTGGCAAAATAACCATGAACGGCCGCGAGATTTTTAAAGTCGCCGTGCGTACTCTGAGTGAATTTGCGCTTCGGGTATTGAAAGATGAAGGTCTTGGAATCGAGGCGCTGGATTGGTTTATTCCGCATCAGGCCAATCAGCGCATCCTCGAGGCAGTCGCCGAACGACTGGGTATACGGCCCGAAAAGGTGTTGATCAACGTTCATCGATTCGGCAATACCTCCGCCGCCACCATCCCCACCGTAATGGACGAGGCCGTACGGGACGGCCGTATCGCCCCCGGACAGATCCTGTTGCTCGATGCCTTCGGTGCAGGCTTCACTTACGGTGCCATGCTCGTCCGCTGGTAATCGTGTATTCATAATTCCTTCCAGGGCGGAGCTGGACCGCACCCTTCGCAAACTGAGCCGTCCTGCTGAGCCGTCCTTTACACTTGACAGGTTCTGCGGTGTCTGGTTAACCGTCCTTTGAAGTGAGGTTAACCGATATGAAAAAGGCCATTCTGACACTGCTTCAAAAAGAAGACGCTTTCCTTTCCGGTCAGGTGATCAGCCACCGTCTGGGCATTTCGCGAGTGGCGGTGTGGAAGCATATTCGGCAGATGCAGGCGGCCGGCGTGCAAATCGAATCAACAGCCAAAGGCTACCAGTTGATCGCACTGCCGGATATTCCCCTGCCGTGGCTTTTGGGTAAATATAGCGGCCAGGTGCATTTTTTTCCCGAACTATCCTCGACCATGACTAAAGCCATGGATATGGCGCGGCTCGGGTGTCCGACGTTTTCAGTGGTGGTGGCCGAGCGTCAGAGCCACGGCCGCGGACGTCTTGACCGAAGCTGGCAGTCAGGGGCGGGCGGCCTCTACTTTACCATCGTGTTGCGGCCGGAGATCGCGCTTTCGTCTATCGCCCGCGTGCATCTCGCCGCCGCTTTGGATCTCGCCCTTACGCTCAGAGCACGGTTCGGTATCGAGGCGGGCGTTAAATGGCCCAACGATGTGCTGGCAGGAGATCGTAAAATTGCGGGCATACTATCCCAGATGCAAGCCGAGCCCGATCGGATCGCCTTCATCAACATCGGCATCGGCATCAATGTCAATAATCAACCACCGACCGATACGGCGGCCGTTTCGATTCAACAGCTGATCGGCCGGCCGGCATCACGCATATTATTGCTTTGCGACTTCCTGGAGCGCTTCGAACAGCGGATTCATTCCGGAATGACGGACAGTGTCGCCGCTGAATGGAAGCGCTTGTCCGTCACTCTCGGAAGGCAGGTTTCCATCCGCACGGTCAGGGAAACGATTGAAGGCCGGGCTGTCGATCTGGATGTAGATGGTGCATTGATCGTGCAATTGCCGGATGGCCGATTGCGCAGTGTGGTGCATGGCGACTGTTTTCACCAGGTCCTGCCCTGTGCATGCGAGGAGTTGTCAGAATGATGTCACCGGATTCACTGCGTATGATGGTGTTTGCGGCCTTGATGGCGGCCCTGGTCGCTATCGGCGCGTTTGTAGCCGTACCGATCGGACCCGTTCCCATCGTTTTGCAGAATTTCTTTGTTCTGTTGGCCGGAATGCTGCTGGGCGGACGCTGGGGACTCATCAGCATCTCGGTTTATTTACTGGCCGGGGCCTGCGGATTGCCCGTGTTCGCGGGCGGTACCGGGGGACTGGGTCACCTGATCGGCCCGCGCGGCGGTTATCTGTTCGGCTACCTGCCGGCTGTATGGCTCGTCGGCTGTATTGCCGAGCGCGCAG
>DDYQ01000061.1:0-172 GCA_002348005.1 Desulfobacteraceae bacterium UBA2230
TTCTGGGCGAACACCAGATTCCCTACCGCTGGGTGGATATTGAAGAAGACCCGGATGCGCAGCAGCGGGTGATCGACCTGAACGAGGGCAAGCGCATCGTACCGACCATCGTCTTCGAAGACGGCACTTTTCTGGCCGAGCCCGACAACGCCCAGCTGGCCGAAAAGCTGGG
>DDYQ01000061.1:270-13981 GCA_002348005.1 Desulfobacteraceae bacterium UBA2230
GAACGGGCCGCTTTCGGCGGCCAGGCGGCGGGAACCGAGAAGCTGGACAACATGCCCGGCTTCCCGGAGGGCATCGAAGGGTTCGACTTCGCCCGGCGGCTGCGCCAGCAGGCCGAACGCTTCGGCGTCGAGCTGCTTCAGGCCCAGGAAGTCGGCGCGATCGGGCAAACGGGCAATCTGCACTTTGTCGACACCGGGATGGGGCAGCAGTACAGCGCCAGGGCCGTCCTGATCGCCACCGGCGGCCGCTACAAACGCCTGAACGTACCGGGAGAGGCCCAGTACATGGGGGCCGGGGTGCATTTCTGCGCGACCTGCGACGGGCCGTTTTACAAAGACCGCACCGTGGTCGTGGTCGGCGGCGGCAACNNNTTCGCCCGCCGGGTCACGATCCTGGTGCGCAGCGGCGCCTTCAAGGCCACCCGCTTCATCCTGGACAAAGTGCTGGCCCATGAGCGCATCGATATTCGCTGGTACACGGAAGTCGAGGCGTTCTCGGGCGAGCGCGGCAAGCTCAACCGGGTGGCGGTGTTCAACAACCGGACCGACGCGCGGGAAGAACTGGCCGCGGACGGCGTCTTCATCTTCATCGGCCTGTCGCCCAACAGCACTTTTCTCCAGTCCAGCGGCGTCCAGCTGGACCGCTGGGGGTTCGTGGTGACCGGCCAGGCCCTCATGCGCAGCGGACGAAGGCCGTCCGCCTTCAAGGAGCGCGACCCCCAGCTGCTGGAGACCAGCATCCCGGGGATCTTCGCCGCCGGCGACGTGCGCGGCGCCAGCACCAAGCAGGTGGTCAGCGCCGCCGGCGAAGGCAGCACGGCGGCCCTTGAAATCCGGGAATATCTGAAACATAATTAACAGGCGGTCGAAAAAACGGGCAGCGCACCGGCGGCGCACGTTCACCCCCCCGGACTGCAAGATACGACAGGACCCGGCGGACGCCGTCGGCCCGAACATTTGGCCCGCTGGTGGTGTGGGCACAGGCAGGCGCCGCGTCGCGGGACAGCAACGCCCGGCAGCGGTGGTGACGGGATAAACAAGAGCGGCGGAACTTCGGCCGGCGGCTGGGCGCTGACGCCGCGTGCGCAAAGATCCAGATCAGGAGTGCAGCGTATGGCGATCGGGTGGTCCCGGGACGGGGCCGAGCAGGATCAGATAGATGCCAGTGTCGAGGATGCGGTCAAGCTGGCCCGGAGCCGGCTGCCCGGCGGCGAGAGCCTGACCCGCTGCGAGGAGTGCGAAAGCGCCATCCCGGAAGCCCGCCGCAGGGCGATGCCCGGGGTGCGCCTGTGCGTCGGCTGCCAGGCGGCGCTCGAGAAGCAGCAGTCCACGCCCACCGGCTACAACCGGCGCGGCAGCAAAGACAGTCAGTTGAAGTAAGCGACCGATCCCGGGTTCGACCCCGGGGCGGTCCACAAACCTCCTGCGCGGCGCACGCCTCCGGTGCGAACCGAAGAACAAGCAAAGACATTCGCGAAGTTCTGCGGAGAAGAGCCGGGCGCCACCCGTCCATCCCTGCGGGTCGGTTTCCAAAAAATGAGGCCGGTGAAGATCACCGGCCTCTCGAGTTCGAAACGCTGAAATCACGGATTGCGGATGCGCGGACCGCCGGGAGGAATCTCATTGTCGTAAAAATCCGGGTCGATATCATATACCTCGCCGGTAACGAACGCTTTCAATGTTTCGAATAAACCTTCCAGCGTCTGCCGGACAAACAAGCCGTTGGCTTTTTGCCCGGTGTCGTAAATCGATCCCCCCCGGATTTCATAGAGCATTATGGCGGCGCCGTTCAGGGTAAACGCGCCGAGGGCCGACCCGGATAATTGATGGGCGCATACTTCGTGATATTGCCGAACAGTGAAGTGCCCTTTCGATTGAGTTTCTGGTACACCAGGCTGTTGACCTGTTTGGATAACTTTTGCACTTCCGGATCCAGCGGCCAGTCGTTGCCGTCTCTATCGGTGTACCCATTGCCGGCCATAAACATGCCGCCCCTTCGGCCGGCAGATTCAATGTAATGTAAGGCGGAGCATTCCACTTGCTCCTATTGGAGTTCCTCAACTTCAGGAAGCAAGGCCTCGCTCTCAGCGGCGGAATCGAGATCAACCGTTCTGATTGCACTCTTGAAAAGCGCCGGCACCTGCTTTCTGGTTATGTCAAATACGGCCGCACCAATGATGGTCAGGGCTGATTTAAAACGCTCCGCGGACATGTTTTCTAAAATGGTGTCCTGCGGGGTGTGATAGAACAGCTCGATTTCATAACTCGAGGGAATGAGGTTCCCACCCAACCAGATGAACAGCGCAGCAGGAATGCCGGCATTGTGGAAGGGAACGTGGTCACTGGAGCCAAACGTGGTCGGGAGCAGGCTGGAATCTCCCAGCCGCGCACCGGCAGCTGCTGCACTGTCGGTCACAATATGTTGCACTCCGTTGGGGGTTGCGGCTACCAGATGGGTTACGTTTGGATGATTGGTGGCGACCATGTCCGCATTGAATACGCCCACAAAACGCGCCCTCTCCTCCGCGGTCAGCCGTTGCACATAACGGTTTGATCCGACAAGACCTACCTCCTCGGCGCCAAAAGCGATAAAGCGGATTTCCATGTCGGTGTTATAACTTTTGAATACACGCGCCAATTCCAGGACAGTCGCTACGCCTGAAGCGTTATCATTTGCACCGGGAGAACCGACAACGCTGTCGTAGTGGGCGGTGACAGCAACAATGGGGGCATTTGGGTCGCCGTTTGAGGCAGGTTTGGTGGCAATGACATTGCGGGAAGTGCGGTTGGTAAACCGCATGGTGTCCAGGTCCACGTATACCTCGCCGCCCGCCTCCAGCATGGCAAGCAAGCGCATGCCGTGAATCCAGGCGGCTCCCAGGAACGGTATATCCGTGGAAACACTAGGACTCCAGGCAGAAGGGTAATTCCCCCTGCCGCCGAATGTGGTGTTATAAACAATTACGCCGGCCGCTCCTGCGGCCTTGGCGTTTGCGGCGATGGAAGCGAATGTCTGCCCCCTGCGCACCAGGGCGATGAATCCAGGTTCAAGCCCCTCAGGATAGTCGTCTGCCAGGCCGGAGCCCGCGTCAAAGACCGGGCCGCTGGCTGACAGACCGCCTGCCGCGGCCCCCGTTTCCCATAGGGTATCGTCAGGAAAGGTAATATACCCTACATTCACATTCGCGCTGCCTCCGGTGAGGGCAAAGTCGTGAAATTCGACATCATAGCCTAAATCCTCAAAGACGCCGGCGATGTATTCCCCCGCCAGATATTCATTGGTCAACCCGGTCAGGCGGGTACCGATTTCCTCGGAAAGCACACGCACATGCGCTATGGCTCTTTCAGCATTTACCCGGGCCACCACCTTCTGATCAAAGGCCGCCCGAGCTTGCTGGGGCAGGGCATTGGCAGCCAAAGCAGCACCGCTGCTGAAGGCGGTCAGCAGCAAACACACGGAGATTTTTACCAAAATATTCTTAAAAACTTTCATATCCATGAACTTACCTCCCTTGCCCTCTCTGCGAGAGCGGTTTGTGGAACAAGACCGCGGGAACAATCCCCTGCCTGATTCCATTTCCCCCCCATCCTCCGCTTTATGACCACCCCCTTCCCGTCAACGGCGTCCTGGGTCAGTTCCATTTAATGGGTTGGTTATTTGGGTCAATTCATCACCTTGAACGTTTAACGCGTTAAGGGGAAACGATGACTTTTATTTTCGGGGTGAGGAGTTAAACGGAAAATTCTTGCAGTTATCTTAAAGCTGTCGAAAGTATTGGAATTTGCCGACAGAACATGGTTTTGCGGCATTCCAGGGAAGTTTACCGAAGGTTAAAGAAGGGTAATTTCAGTGGATCCTTCATACGGAAGATAGCTCCAGATTCACATGAGCAAAATGCATCATTCTGCTTCAATTTAACTGCCGTCGCAAGGATGTCGAAGTTGCCTGGAAGTCTGCCGCTGATAAAACATCGCCCGCAAAACAGGGGCGTCAAAAGCGCCGGTTATGGGCCGATTTGGTATCAGAATTCGCAGGTTGACAGGGCCGGTCGGGTCAGGGTGAGAAGCGCTTTGAAGGTATCCTTGACACAGCGGAGTTTGGCTGTCAAGGAATATCCGGCCCGACCCAAAATTTTCATATATTTAATATGTCGAATAATTACAGCAATATATGAATAGTCGACAGGATATTCTTGCCCTCGGGATTCTCATGGCGGCACTGAGCGGTTTGCGGATATTCGGGGGATGAAAACATTATTTGCCGTTTGACAAACCCGCCCACTTTCACTAAAGAGAAAGACAGCGGTCTTTGCTTCTCTTCTCAGGTCGTCCCCCGGAACTGATGATTGGAAATCGGGTTGCCTGGCCATGAAACCCGGTTATCAACAGGTTCCATCCATGTGGTCCTCACAATCCGCCCGGACCGCTTACCGCGGCGCTCGAATTCAAATGCTTTCCAGATTCGCCGAGACAGCTTTCAAGTAAAACCAGATTGTACCCGTTGAATGAAGCAAAGCAAAACGATTTGCTATCAGGTCAATGGTCTGCAGCGAACCTGAGGAAAGGAGGTGCTGCCGTCGAGAAGTAAATTATACAATCATATTCATGCTATGGCTGTTTTTCATCTTGGTAACAGTTAAATCAAACTAAAAGGAGTTAAAGATGAAAAGGCAAGGGAAGAAAATTGCTGTACTGGCCGCAGTGCTTTTTTTGGCTGGGATCCTTCAATTTACTTCGGCGGCAGCCGCACCCCAAAGCTGGCCCAACGGGCCCTGGGTGGTGCCGCAACAGGAACAGTCGCTCTCATCGATCAGTGACTATGATCAATTGGTATCGGCGCTCCAAAATATAGAGCGTTCGAGCCAGGGCGCCGTTCAGTTGAACTACGCGCCTTATCCGGCGACGGGCAGCGGCCGCCTCGTGCCCTATATGACGATCGGCGGCGGGCCGACCGCGATCATCGTCATCGCCCAGCAACACGGGAACGAATACGTGCCCAGCATCGGCGCGATCTCCCTGATCCGGGATCTTTCGTCCAACTCCAAACAGGCAAAATTTATCCGGGAGCAGCTGACCATCATCATCGTTCCACGCATCAACATCGACGGCTTCGATGCGACGCCGACCGGCAGACCCTGGCGATACAATGTCAACCCGGACGTATGCCCGACCGGACCCTGCCCCCCGTTTTACTCGCGCAATCAAGGGTATGACATCAATCGGTACCATCCCTTCCTGACCGACTATCCATTCGACAACCCGAACACGCCACTGTCCGACAATGAAAACCCCGTACCCGAAGCGCTCAATGCGCGTGCGATCTATGACGCGGCCGGCGGAGCCGATACCGTGGNNCAGTGGCGGTGGTGATTGATCTCCATGGTCAGGCAACTCCGCTCGATGCGAACCGCGACATGGTCACCGGATCCACCCTCTGGCCTACCGCACCCGGCGTTTTGCCGGACGTGGTTCATCTCTCCAAGCAGGTCGTGTCGACCCTGCTCAGCGCGATGGACAAAATCGCCCACGCCAACTTTTCGCTCTACAACGGCGGACCGGAGCCGGGCATATCCCGAAATGCCTACGGGCTTCTCGGTTCGGCATCGGTGTTGATGGAGCATCGCGTGGTCGGCCAGAAAGCGGGAGGATACATGGCGGATATCCCACGCAGGTCGGTGATGGCTGTAATCGAGGCGCTTGCCGACGGCAGCCTCTACGACACCGACACGGAGCGCGCCGAAGCGCTTGAACGCGCGCCGGACAGCGCTTCACTCTTCTGGAAATGCGTCGTGTCGCGGCCCTACACGCTCGAAAACTACAATTTTTGCCGCGAGAAATACGATATGAGCCCGCGGGATACCCTGCCGCCGTTCCCCTTCGAGGACGGCCAGCCAGGCCCGGGCGAAACTCTGGACGAGGAAACAGCTTCACAATTGATCTATGAACTTGACACCGAATGATACTTGGCTTGTCGGGGAACCGCTGCACGTTCGTGCCAGGATTCCGGTAGGAGATAAAATTAGATAACTGGACGGGGCGGCATTGGGACCGCCCCGCTCCTTTTGGCAGGACAGCACATCCTTGCCCACCCTTCGATCCGAAACAAAGAGGCCGGTGAAAATCTTTCACCGGCCTCCCGTGAGATCAAAAACCGTCAACTTACCCTTACAACGCTTTTACCTTTGGCGGGGGGGAACCTTTGCTGCGGGAACGCGTACCACAGCGGGAGCGGGCGCATTCCTGTTGATCCAGTAGCCAAGCATGACGAGTGTGAGCGCCAGTCCGATCATCTTGCACCTTCCTTTCGGTCATCCCTGTACATCGATGCCTAAATCGCAGCCCAGGTTGGGATCGGGATCTTTGCACTCAAAGTTGTCTTCACGGGTGTCGACATGCCCTTCGCTCTCGTCGTCCATATAGTCCTGAATTTTATTTTCGGTCATTGTATCACCTCTCGGGTTGGTTGAGTCGCTGTGCATCGTTAATTTGACCGATAACTTACGACAGGACGGCAAGGCGGCAATGTGAGCAGAATGGTTGTAAGATGGCAGGCTAAACTACCACTGGCAGGCCGAGACTCGCCAGGAAGGCCGTTTTGGAACGCAACCGGTCTTTTTTCTGCGGCCCGAATGGCGGGTTGCTTTTCGGCTGCATCCTTCATAGACTGTTAAAGAATTCTAACGCCAGGTGCGAATCGCCGATCCCTTGCCGAACCGGTTGTTTCCGCCCGCTCGAATCCTGAAAGCGAACAAGACGTGACCGCCGCCATTGAATCCGACGACATCTTTCGTGCGCTGCGCCGCAAGGCCGAACAGCTTGCGCAGCGGCAGGGCAGGGCGCTGCCCGCGGCGGAGTATCGGGACCTCCAGCACCTGATCCAGGAGCTGGAAGTGCAGTACGCGGCGCTGCAGCGGCAGAACGAGGCGCTGACCCGGCAGGCGGAGGCGCAAGGCCGCAAGCTGTCCGAAGCGGAGCATGAAACATCCGTCGAGTTCCTGCATCTGATGAACGCCAGCCGGCATACCGAAGACCTGGTCCGCCGGGCCATCGACTTCATTTCTCAAAGATGCGGCTGCGAGGCCGTGGGCATCCGGCTCAAACGGGGAGACGATTACCCCTACTACGAAACCCGGGGTTTTCCCCAGACGTTCGTTCGCCGGGAAAGCAGTCTCTGCAGCCGTGACGCCGCAGGCGACATCCGCCGCGACAGCGCCGGCCACCCGATCCTGGAGTGCATGTGCGGCAACGTGATCGGCGGGCGCTTCGATCCCGGCCGGCCGTTCTTTACGGCGGGCGGCAGCTTCTGGACCAACAGCACGACGGAGTTGTTGTCATCCACCACCGAGGCCGACCGGCAGGCGAGGACGCGCAACCGCTGCAACGGTGAAGGATACGAGTCCGTGGCGTTGATCCCCCTGCGCGCCGGAGAGGAGAACCTGGGGCTCCTGCAACTCAACGACCGGCGCAAAGGGCGCTTCAGCCCCGAGTACCTCGCCTTTTGGGAACGCATGGCGGGCTACCTTGCGGTGGCGATTTCCCGCGTCTTAACCAGGGAAGCCCTGCGCGAACGCGAAAGACTTTACGAAGAGCTGGTGGAGAACGCCAACAGCGCCATTATCCGCTGGCGGTCCGACGGCACCCTGACCTTCTTCAACGAATACGCCCAGAACTTTTTCGGCTATCGCGCCGAAGAAGCGCTCGGCCGGCACGTCAGCCTTCTTCTGCCGCAGCAGCCATCCAACGGGAGCGACCTTTCCGGACTGGTTCAGGACATCGTCGACCATCCGCAGCGGTACCTGAACAACATCAACGAGAACGTCTGCCGGGACGGCCGGCGCGTCTGGATGACCTGGACCAACAAGCCCATCATGGATCACGCCGGCCGGGTGGTCGAGATTCTGGCCATCGGCTCCGACGTCACCGAGCAGAAGCGCAATGAGCAGGCGCTGCGCGAGAGCAAGGAGCGTCTGCACCTTGCGCTCGATTCGGCTTATGTCATTTCGTTCGAGTGGGACATCGCGCGCAACGAAGTGCGCCGGTACACCTCCAGCGAACCGGCGCTTCCCTCCACGCAGGAGCGGGCCGGCACCTTCGAGGAAGTGGTGAATGCCGTGCACCCCGAGGACCGCGAGCAGTTCCGGGCCAACGTTTCCGCCGCCCTGGCAAAGGAAAACGGGCGGTATGAAAGCGAGTTCCGCATCGTTCGCCCGGACGGCAAGGTCCACTGGCTGCAAGAAACCGGCTACGTGCACCGCGACCTCCAGCAGCGGCCCATTCGGCTGATCGGCCTTTCACAGGACATCACCGGCCGCAAGCGAGCCGAGCTGGAACTGCAGCGGTTGAACGAGACCCTCGAGCAGCAGGTCGCCGAGCGCACCGCCCTTGCCGAGTCGCGCGCCAGGCAGCTTCAGGCCCTGGCGGTGGAGCTGATCGAGGCCGAGGAGCGCGAACGGCAGCGCATCGCCGAACTGCTGCACGAAGACTTGCAGCAGATCCTCGCCGGTGCCCGGTTCACGCTGCAGTCGCGAGGCCGCTCGGACCCGGATCTCGAGCAAGTGCAGCGTTTTCTGGAGGAGTCGATCCACAAATCGCGCCACCTGTCCCACGAACTGAGCCCGGTGGTGCTGCAGTACGCAAGCCTGACGGCCGGCCTGGAATGGCTCTGCCGGGAAATGAACGAGCGGTTCGGACTGGACGTCCGGCTGGAAGCGGCGCCGCGGTGCGAGCTTGAAAGCACGCCGCTCAAAATCTTCCTGTTCCGCGCCGTCAAGGAGATGCTCTTCAACATCGCCAAACACGCCGGCGTGAAGACCGCGCGGGTGGCACTGGGCGGTTCCGACGATGAGGTCGCCATTACGGTAAGCGACCCCGGCAAAGGGTTCGATGTGTCGGTCCTCAGGCGCTACACGCCCAATTCGGGACTGGGGCTCATCAGTCTGCGGGAGCGCGCCAGCTACATCGGCGGCAGCCTGGAGATCGAGAGCGCGCCCGGGCAGGGCAGCCGGCTGACCCTGAGGATCCCGGCGGTTCTGGAACGGACCGCGCGCCCCGGATCGGCCGCACCGTCTGTTGAAGCGGCCCGGCCGCCGGACGAAACGGCCGCGCAACCGGGGCTGCGGGTCCTGTTTGCCGACGACCACAAAGTGATGCGTCAGGGGCTGATTCGATTGATCAGCGGTCAGCCGGACATTACGGTGGCCGGTGAAGCGTCGAACGGCCGGGAGGCACTCGAACTGGCCCTGCGGCTGCGGCCGGATGTCATCGTGATGGACATCTCGATGCCCGAAATGGACGGCATCGAGGCCACCCGGCGCATCAAGGCCATGCTGCCCGAGGTGCGCGTGATCGGTCTTTCGATGCACGATGACGCCAACGCCTCCCACACCATGCGCGAAGCCGGAGCCGAGGCCTTCGTGAGCAAAACCGCGTCATCGTCGGTGCTGCTCCAGGCGATCTACGGGAACAAGCCGGCCGGGAGGCGGTAGCCGCCGGACGGCCGCGCGGCACCCTATGTCGAACCTGCTGCCCAAGTGCTCCAGATTCAAAAATGAAACAGACGGCGGCCGGCTGCGGCATACCATTCGATGAACGGTGCGGTGCTATTCAGCGTGCGGCGGCAGCCCATCCACGATATCGCACGTTACACTGAGCGCCACAGCATCCTCATCGACCCGACTGACCCAGGCCGAAGGGATTAGTTTTCGTTCCTTGGAGATGAAACCCTCCGAGATCATAATATGGGTGATCCGCTCATCCTGCGGATCTGTATACAGGCGTTCCACCTTGCCCGCTTTTTCACCGTCCCGGCACACGACATCGGCCCCCTCCTCAAGCACTGCAGCCCCGGCGGGAATGTTGCGCCGGGTGCGGACATAATATGACGGCGGGCCGTACGGTGCGTACATGCCCGCTCCAGCCGGCGAGCCGATTCCCGGATACCACATCATCGGCAGGGCCCCGCCCTCCTGCATTTCACCCGCTGCCTTCATCGGAATATGATATTCTTCTTCAAAATCAGGCAGACTGTCGAGATCTACGTCCGCCTTTAAAACAATCCGCTGCGCATCGACCTGATCCAGCTGATCCAGGGTGATCACCTTTTCGCGGGTGAACAGGATGCCTTTCTTCGTCACCAGATGGGTGACTTTCCGCGTTCCCGGATCGATCACCACCCGATCCACGCTGCCCAGGCTTTTCCCCTTCGCATCCACAACTTCCGTATTTTCTTTGATTTGCATGCTCTTTCCTCTATCTTTCTGCCAGCACAAACCGGCTTGGGTTTTATCGTCGGTCTAGTACCCCTGCAATTGTACTGGGGAAACGAAAACCTGCCAATCGGGTCCGTGCCCCAATCCGGAGGGATCCTTCCTGTAATTGAATTGATCTCCATGGCCGGAGCGAGCAAGGCATCGGCCGGGAAAACGGCGGCCCGCCGGCGGCCGGGCGCATGCAAAAAAAAAGGGCTCGCGGTTCGACCCGCAAGCCCCTGTGTTTTTCTGCCGTGTGGCGGTGCGCCGCCCGGCAGCTACTTCACCGGATCCCGCTATACCGCCAGCTTTTGGAGCTGAAGATATCAGGCTCTCGCTTCCCGGAACAGCGCTTTCGATTTGGCTGAACTCATCAGGTCCAAGTTTCTCTTTTGCCATTTTGAACAAAAGACCTGATCCTCCTTCAGCCTGTTTCTCTGTAATCCCCAGTTGATTGGTTAACATTTGTATTAGTTCCATGATCGATCCCTCCCACAACCATTGCTCGGTGAATATATCAGAGCAACGGGTGTCATGCATAAGCGATAGAAAGTATGTGGAGCGGGAAGGTACCTGATTTAATCGCCAGTGTATTCGTGATCGCTTAAGTTTCAATCGGCCTATGAAAGTTTAGATTAGCTGAACAGGAAGCGGCAATAAGAGATGGGTATTGACATTTTTTGTTCTGTCGGAAGGAAATGGAATTCCAGTTAGGAAAGAAAAGAATCATTGATCATTTCAACTTACTGTTTTAGCGATCGTGAAAGATAGAAATAAGTTTGGCCGGGCGGCGTCCGTTGTCAGGCGTGAGCTTATGCGCCCGAAGCCTCGTGGTTTTTACTCAATTCTAAAGTCCGAGCATGTTTTCGATACTTTCGGAAGGTAGCGGTGGGGTAAACAAAAACCCCTGGGCAAACTGGCAGTTCTGATGTCTTAAAAAATCCAAACTTTCTTGAGTCTCCACTCCCTCGGCAACCGTATTGATTCTAAGTTTACTGCACATGTCAATAATTGAAGATATGATGATACCATCCCGACCTTTCAAATCGGCATTACGAATGAAAAGCTGATCTATTTTCAGCGTGTCAACGGGAAACAATTTTAGATGAACTAAAGACGAATACCCGGTACCAAAATCGTCAAGCGATATCCTGATCCCCATCTTCTTAAGTTCATGCATGATCGAAATGGCTTTATCGGTGTCATGCATCATCGAAGTTTCTGTAATCTCGAGTTCAAGGCACCTTGGATCGAAACCTGTAGTCTGGATAACGGATGTGATTCTTTCAACGAGATCGAGATCAAAAAATTGACGAACCGAAAGGTTAACGCTTATTAAAAGGTCTTGGTGACCACGTTCATGCCAGATTTTGCCCTGATGACAGGCAGTGCGAAGTGCCCATAGCCCAATGTCGATTATCATTCCCGTCTCTTCAGCCAAGGGTAGGAAGTCTTTTGGCGGAACCAACCCCATTTCTTTGTCTTCCCACCGGATCAAGGCTTCCATTCCAGCCACCTGGGCGGTTTGCAAATTGTACTGCGGTTGATAATGCAGCTGAAGCTCTTTATGCTTAATCGCGTATCGCAATTTATTTTCTATATGAATCCTCTGCCTGGCCTTCTTGTTCATATCTGAGGAGTAATAACGGAAAGTGTTTTTACCCACCTCTTTGGCCTTGTACATGGCCGTGTCCGCATTTTTGAGCAGACTTTCAACATCTTCACCGTCGTCGGGGTAAAAGGCGATTCCGATGCTTGTCGAAATAAAAAGCTCGCGGCCCGTTAATCGGAATGGTTCTTTGAAAAGACTCAAAATCCTGTTTGCTATCCCTGTGGTAATATTTTTATCGGAGATATCGGGAATCAAAAAAGTAAACTCATCCCCCCCTATACGGGCAAGGTAATCAGAGCTATTTTCCTGATCTATATTTATTGTACCACCCGGCCTTGAAATGACATCGCTCCTGCGCAGACACTTTTTAAGGCGTTTGCCGACGCTTGTCAAAAGCTCATCGCCTGTGGAATGTCCGAAGGCGTCGTTAATGTTTTTAAACTCATCCAAGTCAATAAAGAAGATCGCCACCTGCCTGTGGGTCCTTTGGGATTTGTTTATCTCACGATTGAGAAGGTCCAAGAACAAAGGTCGACTGGGCAGGTCAGTCAGTGAATCGTAAAACGCGAGACTTTCGATCCTTTCCTGACTCTTTTTTAGCTCGGTTATATTGTGTGATATAATGACAGCATACGATGCCTCTTGCCCTGAGGTAAAGCATGGCGAATAGATCGTCTCGATATAGTTGATCTCGTTTTTATTGAACTCGTAGGCTGCCGTATCGACTACGGTTTTGCCCGAAAAACACTCATCCAGTTTTTCTTTAATGATGTTTTCGAAGATATCTTTACCCCATACCTCGGCTACGGTTCGGTTCACAACTTGGTCCTTTTTTAACTGTCGTGCCCTTACATACGCATCCGTAACGATTCGGTAGGTGTAATCCCGGTCGATCAATGTGATCGAGTCAAGGGAAGCATTGACCATTGACTTGTATAAAAACAGTTCATGTTCAAGCTGTTTATGGGCGAAATCTTTGGGATTCATATTGTAAGTAGTTCCTGTGGTTTGCAGATTGCGCGTAAAAAACTTCGATCCTTTAAAAACATTTTTGCAGATACAGGACGAATTTAAGAAAGTATCTTTAAATCAGCCCTCATAGTGGCCTCACTGGTTACATTCTCCAAAGATTCATAGACGAAATCGCTGAGAATCCATCGAATCATCCTGGCCCACATTTAGGCTGCCACTCTTTTTAATCAATCGGGATTGTACTGCTGAAGATTTCAAATGTTTCTTTTAGCATCTCAGAAATCCTTTCGTTGAGATCAACAAACTGGCATCCAAAACCATTTCTTTGGATATGCACAAGCCTAACTCTGATGAGGGTTCCTTTTTTTTCATCAGGAAATCGTGATGCCAAATTGATTAACTGCCCATCATTGAACGGCTTGACCGGATCCATCTGAATGAAAAAACCGCCCAAACTGAAATTTCTAATCTGAGCCTCTTCGTCCACTCCCATGATGCTTATGGGATGGTGAAATGCGATGCGGGGCGTTTTGCGTCTTTCCTCTTGAACAACAATGCCAGAAACTGTCTCCATGATGGTACTTGATCGAATCATTTAATTGTTACTTGCTCGGCCACTTAGAAAGGCGTCCAATGCCTCAATAATCACCCCGGCCGTCGAAGTCTCGTGTTCAAGGGAGTATTTTTGAACCCTTTCAATTAATTTGTAGGGAACGCTGACAACGATTTGCTCAATGTCATTCTTGCATTTGACTGGATCAAGTTCTTGGTTCAACGGGGATCCTTTCAATTCAGAGAACACAACCAAATAATTATAACAGCAACTAATCGTACATCCAAGTGCCTTCGGCAACATTGTAGGGAGCACATAAAATGTCCT
>DDYQ01000065.1 GCA_002348005.1 Desulfobacteraceae bacterium UBA2230
AGAGATCAGGAACTCCCGATACCAGTGCAGCGCCTCTTTGAAGTGCGCCGGCTGCGCTTCGACCTGCTGCGGGTCCTGATAGCAGGCGTGATAGTGCGTGGCCAGGTCGTTGAGGTTGGTTTTCAGGTGACCCAGCACGTCGGTCCGGGCAGCTGGATCGAAGTACTTCCAGTATTCGGCAGTGAGTCCGTAGGTCGAAGCGTATTTCTTCTTGGAGTCAAGGACCAGGCTGGGAAAACCACCGGCGGTATGGATCTCTATGACCCGCATATGAAAGTTGGGAGACATCTTGTGAAAAGGATTGCGGCTCACGAATGCGTCGTAAGCGGCACTGGCATCGGCGTAGCGGCGCTTATCGACATAGAACTCGGCCAGATTGCTGTAGACACTGTCCTCGTAACTGCGCTTGCCATGGTTTTCGAAGTAGGCCACCACTGAATCGGCACCACCCAGATTGGAAAAACTCAAGCTGATGACCCGGAAGGTGTCTTCCATGCGTTTGCGTTCCGGCTCGTCCTCGGTCTGAGCGAAATCGTAGCCTACCGATACCTTTTGATCCAACAGCGCAATAAACCGATGCAGGGCCTCGTCGTAGAGCTCCTGCTTGTAGAATGTCCAACCCAGCTTGTACAAGGCCAGTTCGTAGTAGAAAGAGCTCTCGCCGATATTCGCAATACTGGAATAGGCCTCCTCGGCATCCATGTAGCGCCGGCGTGTAAAGAAATATTCGGCGCGCCGGAACTGAACCTCGTCGATATAGCGGGACCGGGGGTACTCCGAGATCAAGCGGTCCATCACCGCCATGGCTTCCTCGGTCTGGCCGAGCTCCTCGTAAGCCCGGGACATCTGATAGAGCACCTGATCGTTGCGCTCGTACAGCGGGTATTCAATCAGCAGTTTATCATAAAGGGCAATGGCCTCGCGGGCGCTGGCGCGTTCAAGGTCATCAGCACCTTCGAGCGATCCATCCGAGTCAGCGCGGACCAGGGGTTGGCTTCGAGCGGCACGGTCCTCAAAATCAGCCTGGGATTCACGATCCGCAGCATGGGCGAGGGTCTCTTCCCGTTGCTCCGCCAGCGGCGAGGTGGTCTCGACGCGCTCGGGTACGGGCAACGGTGCTTTTTCTTCTTTTGCGGACGGTTTGCGTGCATCGGCAGCAATCAGGACGGCGTCGGAGTTGCCATCAGCCCTGCGCCGCAATGATCCGCTAACAGCCGGGTCCGTCTTGCCGCCCGCCGGGCGCTCCAAGCCATCGGTGAGGGTACCGTATTCTTTCTCGATCTTGAGGTCCGCCAGGCGGCGGAGTGCTTCGGGCGTCAAGTTGGACTCGGGGGTCTCGGCAAGAAAGCGCTGGTAACTCGCCATCGCCTTGTCGAGTCCCCCTTCGAGCTGCTCTTCCTTGATCTCGATGCGCACGTGACGCAGCTTGGCAATAGTGTCCCTGTCGCTGACCGACTGACACCCGGCCAGCGACAAATAAAGTACTGCCAAGAAGAAACTTCGGAAGCGGTTCATTGCCCCACCTTCTCCTGGGTCTGAGCCCTTGTGGCGCGGTCATAGCTGTCCGCCAGAGCGAAGCGTGCCTTGATCTGAAACTCTTCAAGCCGCTCCCGGCGCCGGGTGAGTTCATTGACAGCCATGGTCTCGAGCATATGTCCCTGTCGGGCCATCAGTTCACCCACTTTTTCCCTGGCCGCCCGTATGGCCGACCTTTGCCGGCGGATCCCCTGATCGTAGCCTTCGTAGCTCTGCGTGGCCGCCTGACGAGACCGTACGAAGCTGGTGTACTGCTTTTTGAGCAGATCCACCTGCTCGTTCAGGTCACGCAGGTTCTTGTGCGCTTCGGTCAAGCGCCGGTGGTAGTCTGTATGGATGTTCCAATGCAGCACGCCCCGCATCCGTTTGATACGCTCCTCTATATCCGCCGGCAGCACATCACCGGCAACGTTCAGCTTTCGTTCCAGTTGCCCGAGCTGTTCACTGATGACCCGCTCCCCGGCGGTCGCCAGGTAATCGGGTCTCGGCGCCACCAGCATGCCGTTGAGTCGCTGGGCGATGCGGTCGCGTTGCAGAAGGCGCAGGCGCATCTGCGAATCAAGTCTCCGGAATTCCCGGTCGATAACCGGCAGCAGCGGCTGGTAATAGGCCCGGCGTTGCTGAATGATCTCCTCGTAAGCCGCAAGGTCGGTCTCCCAGGTCGATAGCCGCTTGCGCAATTCCTCCAGATCAAGATAGTTTTTAAGAGATTCCTGAAAGTCGTGGGACGCCATCAACTCCAACAGATAATAGGTCTCCGGCGTTTGCGGCAGCATGCGCAGCTTGACCACCCAGTTGGCATCCTGCTTGAGCTCTTTGCGTACCAGGGCGCGCAGGAAATGACCTTCGCGGATGCTCTTGATCGAGTCGCTCAGCTTGTCTATTTCGCTGCCGAATTTTTCCAAGGCGCTGCCGTACATCAGGGCCGCTTTGCTGTGCACTCTCAGTTTACCGTAGGCATAAGGCACGGCAAGCAGGGCCTCCTGCACCGCGGGGTCGGTCACCTCCCGGGCCACCAGGATGCTCCAGGGCACCAGCGATCGATCGAAGCGCTCCTGGAAAGCATCCGCCCAGCCCGAACTGAGCAGGGCTTGGTTGGAGAACGGTCCGGTCAAGCGCACCCGGTCGAGGATCTCTTTGGCCGGCTCGAGGTTGCGTTCCTCCAGCAGTTTGGAGCCGAGCACAAGGTTCGATTTGTCCTTGATGGCCAGCGCGGAGGCCGCGTGACTGTCGATCTGACCGGTCCGATCGAGATACTGTCGCCCCTCCTGCTCTTTGCCATCCTTGAGCAGCGCTATGCCCAGGTTATAAGAACTGAAACCCTCCAAGCTTTCTACCCCCTGGAGCGCTTTCAAAATCTGGGCGGCCTCGACAAAGCGACCGTTGGCCATCAGAATCTGTGCGCGCAGAAATGCCACATCGTCGCGAATCTGAGGAGGGATGCTCCCATTGATCCGCTCAACGGCATGCAGGGCATTTGCCGGCTGGTCTTTCTGGAAGTAAATCCGGGCCAGCCGGAAAATAGCTTCGTTGCGCACCGGCTCCTCGACATTGCCCTCGATCACCCTGACAATGGCTCGACCGGCACGATGGTGCATGCGGTAGGCCAATTCAAAGTCACCTACGGCGAATTCGGCGTGGTTGATATGGTAGTAGAGTGAATCGAGTTCGGGTTCATCGAGACCATGGTGCTGCGCCAGTTCGCTGTCTAGCCTGGCGACCGCATCGAACCACTCCCCTTGCCGGGCATAGTACAAGGCTTCTCCGTAGTAGAGATCCTTCAGCTCCTGAGGAGCGGCCTTTCCGGACGCCAGCGCAGTGGCAGGGAACAGCAGACAGGTCAGTAGAACCAGCAGCCTAAACATGGACTACCTTTCCTTGATGGCGATGGTTTGAGACGCCAGTGAGATCTCCACGATCCTGGGCCCCACATCCTTGTTCAGCGTGAAATGCTCCGTTTTCTGCAAGTCGCCGCCACCGGGGTATTTGCCAATCATGGACACCTGCAGGTCATGGTTGCCGCTGCGGATATTGCCGGTGTAGATACGCTGCACTCCTCCCTTTTGCAGAGCTTCGAGCTCCTTGAAGGTGTAAAGGTGCGTCGCCACCGATTCTCCGCCCACACGGATTTCGACCGAATCGAGTCGGAAGGTTTCACCATGGACCAGCGACACGAACAGTGCGACCTGCGTATCGGAGGGATACAGCAGCTTTTCTTCAAGCTGGCTCAGTTCCGCCGCGATAGCCAGAACGTCGGACTTGATCTCTTGAACCTGTTCGTCCAGACCCTTGATCTGCTCCTTGGAGACTTCCTGCGCAAAAGCGGGCAAGCTCAACAGAAGCACCAAGAATACCACGTTAAAACCCCTCGTAACGCTTTTCATATTGCACCTTCCGTCAAGCGTTTGAACTGCAACCCATACCCTGACCATCAACCTGGATGCCCACCAACCCCGAACCCCTACAGCTTGCCGATCAGGTTGACGAAAAATCCCTGGTGCCGGTAATCCAGCTGGGTCAGGTCATCCGAAAAATCGCTGAAGTTATAGCCGACACCCACCTTGAGATGATTGCCCAACTGCCGGTAGAGCCCTACCAGCGTTCCGCTGCGGGTGTCCTGCGCATCCGGCAGATCGAGCATGCGAATTTCAAACAGCGCATCCCAGCGGTGGATAAAATGCCAGTCCGCGCGTAGCACGTAAAGGTGCGCGCGGCTGTCGAAGAAATCGGGATTCTCCCGGTCCATGGCCACCTGCCCGTACCGGTAGGCGTACTTGCCCCCTACGGTCCAGCGGGAGGTCAGATCGTACATGGCATCCATCGATACGATGTGGCTGCGCTGGACAAAGTTGGCGGCGGTATTGGTACCGGTCACCTGATCGGCCGCCGGGACATTGTAGAAAAAGGTATACTTGAGCAGCGCATTCAGGCGGTCATGGGCAATGGGACGATAGGCGTAGCCCAGGACGACTTCCGTATAGTCCCCGTCATAATACTGCCCCAGGGAACTCTCGCTCTCGGCATGATTGAGCTTCCCGACAAACCGCCAGTCCTCGGAAATCTGGTATTTGAAATTGTTCTTCCACAGCCAGGAGGTGCGCTTGGCAAAACTTTCGTCCGGTTGTTCGGCATCGTCAACCCGGTACTCCAGAGCGCTGGCGATCTTCAGATTGTCGAAGCCGTATCCGACAGTCACGCCCAGTGCCTGGCGCTCGAGTTCGGCCGCAGTTTCATGGTCCTTAAGGGTACCGAAATCCACATGGGCGCCGAAGTTAAGTCGATCGGTCGGTGCGAGATCCACGCCGGTGGAATGCATCAGCCCGGTCGGCACATCACCGTGGGTGTAACGCTCTTCGAGGTAGACGCTCGCGCTGTCCGAATACCGCGTACGGAAACCGGAGGCGAAATTGCCCTTCCTGGCCAACAGTCCGTTGTCCGTGCGTTCATTCTCGAGGGTATAATTTTCGTATATCGTGGTCCGGTCGGAGTAGAGGTACTCAGTCCCGAGTTTGCCGCCCATGCCGAGGTCGCCGTCTGATATCTCGCCCAGGGCGCTGAACCGGTCAGTCACACGGAAACTGCCACCGACCCCGACCCGGCCGTTATCTTCACGGTTGCCGCTGGTCTGTACTGTTTCCTGCACGAAGCCATACGTTGTCCAACGGGCATGTGAATCGTACAGCAGCCTGACCACCGCATCTGTTCGGTCGCCTTCTTCCTGGGTCGCCGGTACAATCGGCGAGTTGTCTTCGCGGCTGTCCCGGCGCACACCGGAGCTCAAGGTCCAGTTCGCTCCCATTTTATAGTCGAGATTCAACTCGCCGGCCTCGGTTTCCAGACCCTGGTCTTCGACCCGCCGATCCAGCTTGACACGGACATCCAGGCGATCGATTAAAGGCAGGGCGGCCGTACCGCCGTACTGGGTCTGATCCTTGGCCGTGGCGAGACCGGGTGCCGAGTAGCCGGCTTCGAGTTCCTGGAGGTAGAGGGTGATCCGGCCGCGTCCGTTTTCAAACACATCCTGGAATCCCAGGCTGCCGTCGATGCGATAGGCGGAGGCATCGGCCTCACTGTCCTCAACAGAGTCGCCCGTGCCGAAGTTGAAACCGCCGTCCAGAGAGGTGGTCGTGAGCACGCCCGGGCCCTTGCTGCGGGCCGATTCCAATCTCAGCCAGGACTCCGCCGATTTGCGCAGGGTCAAGTCGGCCCCGCCCAGGCTGGTGTCGATGTCGGCGTCCTCCTGGCTGGCGGTCAGGCCGAGCTTTACGTGGTCTCCAAACCAGTAGTGCAACCGGCCGCCGGTGACCAGCGTGTCGGGGTCTTCGAATCCGGGCGTATACTCATAGCGCACCACCAGATAAACCGGGTTTCCGCTGATTGCACCTTCGCTTACCAGCATGCCGTCGTCCGCTGTCGCGGGCAGGGGCCGGGCCAGCAGGATGCGGCCCTGCAGGTAGTCGATATCGAAGTCGAGCTCCGGCGTCAGATTCTTGACCGCCAGCACCATTCCGGAATCCTTGTCGCGGACTTCGATGCGCACACTTTCGGAACCCTCAAGAATGTCCTGGCGGCGCAGGTAATACAGCGATCCGCTGGTTCCCAGAAACTCATCCCGGCCCGCCACCGTACCCGGGTCCGCACCGAAACCGTCCACCAGGAAGCGCGGCTCGCCGAAGCTGGTGGTCCCGAGAGTCTGGTAATGCAGGTTTGCGCCGTACAGCCCACGGTCCACGTGCGCCAGATAGTTATCGGTATAGTCGACCTTGAAGTTGCCCCACAGCCCATAGGTTTCGTCTTTCTTAGCCTTGACGTAAAACTTGCCCATGGTCGGCGCATCTTCGACAACGGTGCTGTCATCGCCGAAGGTCGGATAGTGATAATCCTGGTCCATGCGCCGGAACAACGCTTCGGGGGACTTGTCCATGAAATTGGAGAAGATCTCGTCGACCGGCCCTTCACGCGTATCGGCGCTTGCGGTAAGCGCCCAACCGTTTTTGAACTTGCCGTTCGAGTAGAATGCCACTCGGCCCTGCACACTCGTGTCTTCGCTGTACTGCGGCCGGTCCGGTGCCAGCAGCTGGGCCGGTCCGTCGGTCTTGTTTTGGGAAAGGGTCAGGTCGGCGATGCCCACCGTGAACCAGTCACTCTGCTTCAATGCCAGGTCGCGCAAAAACAATTCGCCGTTGCCGAACGCATCCAGAACAGCCACTTCGACGGTGTGCATGCCCTCGGGCAGGATCTGCTCGGCCACGAATGCGCCTTTGCTGTCCACGGGCACGGCATAGCCGGCCATCCACACCCCGTAACCGTCGGGAATCGCGGTACCGTGAGCCTGCACCGTACCGCCCTTCAGCAGGATGTTCTGCACCGCGATGCGGCTTTCGCCATAGCCCACCAGCAGTTCCGTATGTGGATCCGTCTGCTCGAGCGCTGGATCGATTTGGTCCACCACCCACAGCGGCTGACTGCTGGTCTCATCAAAAAGTCCATGCTTGTCGTACACCCGAACAAGGTATTGCAGCTTGCGCCTCGGGGCTGAAAAAGATGCGAACTCCGCCTGCCATTGGGCCATGCCGTCGGGGTCCACGGCGATAACAGCCAGGGGTGTGTCCCGGACGGACTGTTCTTCTTCGAAAATCCTGACTTCCGCCCGCTCGATGAAGCTTTGGTAATTGGTATACAGGCGGAAGCGCACCAGATTTTCGGCAAACGGCGTATCCTCCAGATCTTGATAACGGATCGAACGCGGCCATGCGCTGATGTTCAGCCGGGGTTTCAGCTTCAAGCTGTCGTGTTTGAATTGAATGTTGGAGTTTTCGAGGGCCACGTCGGTGCAGCGCTGAATGTCCGAACTGCACTTGCCCGGATCATCGAGCGGTTTTCCGTCGACCGTAATGCGCATGAGATTGAGCGCAAACGGATCGGCGGTGTGCACTTCGCGGGTCAGGGGGGTGATTTCCACCCCTTCGTAGTCATCGAGCAAAACCGACTCGTCGTAAATAACCTGGACCTCAACGCGGGACGTGTCGGACTCGATAAAGCCGGCATTGACCACGTCGTCGGTCTGGACATAGCCGCGGCCGTCGAACTCAGCCTGCTTTTCGGCCAATCCCATATCCTCGCGAACCACCAGCATGGCGCGACGCGCCCGCGCCATGGAAAGACCGATATCATCCCCGTAGACCGCGGCGGTGCGCCGATCGAGGCGCTTGTTGCCGGTATAACCGATAAAGCGCAGCCGGACATTGGCTTTATCGCTGATCTCATCCATGATCCGGCGCAATTGCCCGTTGTAGCCCGGGGGCACCACCGGCTGGCCGTTTTCGAACAGGATCGGATCGATGCCGCCGGAGGGCGATGCGTAGACGCGAGTGACCACTTCGGCCCCCGCGGCGTCGGGGCAGATCTGCGGCTCATCGGGCAGATCCTGCAGGGCGTCGTCATGCCAGAATTCCACCTCCACGCGCCGGTTGAGCGCACGCCCCTGTTGGGTATCGTTGGCAGCGACCGGCTGCGATGCCCCCCTGCCCTCGCTTTCCACGGCAGTATTGGACAAGCCCAAAGCCTCCTGGACCGCCAGGGAGACCCGGCGGCCCACCGCCTTTGACAGTCCGGTCGGGTCGCCGTAAATGCGCTCATTGCGCCCGGTCAGCGGAGAGTTATCGGTGTGGGCAGTGAATTTGACGATCACATTCTGTTTGGCGCCCAGATCGGTCAACGCCTGGCGGATCTGCTGAACAAATGCCGGCGGCACGTCCGCCATACCGTCATCGTAGTGCAGCGGAGCAATTAAATTCTTCACCCGCGCGCGGTGGGAGTGACCTTCCTTGTAACGCAATTTACAGACCGTTTCGGTTCGGCACACCTTGATGCGATGGACCTCGCGGGGGACGATGACTTCTTTTTCGACCCGCTTTTCGGTGATTTCGTCGTACCACACCTGCACTTCAACCCGCCGGTTGAGTTGGCGGCCCCGTTCGGTCGCATTGTCGGAAACCGGCTGGCTGTCGCCCAAACCCTCATAGGAGATGGCTTCGGGCGGCAGGTTGAGGGCCTGCTGACAATATTCGGCGGTCGTACCGGCCCGTTCGCGCGACAATCCGACATTATCGCCGTAGCGCTGCGCCAGTGCCTCGCTCAGCTGCAGTGAATCGGCATGGCCGACAAAGTGCAGTCGCACGTTGACACGGTCTCGCATGCTGTCGAGCACTTTGCGCAGAAGCTCGAGGTAGTCTTCAGGAATTTCCGCCTCGCCGAGGGCGAAGTGTATGGGCGGGACCAGATTGTCGAGTTTGATCGTTTTGACATCCGCTTCTAAGGCCTCGCGCAGTTCCGTGCGATCCCCTTCGTTATCTTCGAATATTGAAGGGTCGTGCACCCAGGGCGTCAACGGCCGATCGGCCGGCAAATGCTTCTCCACCGCTTCGCCACGCGAAGCCGTTTCCCTTACCTCCGCATGTACTTCCCCACCTGCCGCGAAGAAGACAACCAAACCCAAAACAGCAATCGAATGCTTCAGCATGGAACTCAGCGGACTTCCATGCGTATCCGTACGCGTGCGCCATGCTTTCCGCTTTGAGTTCGGGCGAAAAAACGAGCTCGCATACGATATCCACGGAGTTGGGGACATAGATTCCATCATTCTTTTATCGGCGGCCGGACACCGGATCACCGCGGCGCCAGAATACTTCGGTTTCAATGGGTAACCGGTAGCCCTGATCCGACCGGTCCCACTGTCTGGTGATTTCTTTCTTCAGGACGTCCAGACGTTCACGGACGAGGCCTTCGCGTTCGACATCGACAAGGTACGATAGCGAAAGCACCGAGGGCGCCTTCTTCAGTTCCTCCAGCAACTGGGTGAGCTTGGGCGCCCACTGCAGGCGCAGTTCGGTGGTATTGGGTTCGAACACGCCGTCGGCGACATCGATACGCACCACACGGTGGATGGTCGCACCGAAGTTGAAGCGCAACATCTTGCCGCGTGTGGCGCGCTGGACGCGCGGGTTCTCGGTGGTCAGCCGATAGCCTGTGGGCAGGCTGCGTTCGTCCAGTTTGACGATGAAATTGCTTCCACGATCCTCATCCGGCACTACCGCGCAGGTAATATGAAAGCGTCCATGTTCGTCGGTGGTGGCGATCAGGCCGCGCGCCGTCACCAGACGAACGCCGGCGAGGCCTTTTTCACCCTTGTCCTGGCGGCCGTTCAAGTTGCGGTCGTCGAACACCTTGCCGATAATATCGGTGCAATCGAAAGTCGGATCGGGAATCACCCGCACCGTGGCCGTGGCTTCACCCGAAATGGTGTCTCGGGTGACGCTGTTGTGCACATAGGCGCGGTTGACATATTCCCCTTCGGATACACCGGCACCCACCACCAGCAGGAACTGCAGCGTGTATCGCGTGTTGACCGGCAATTGGAGGCCGTCCCAGACCAGGCCGCGGCCGTCCACATCCGGTTCAAGACGACGGCCGTCCAGACGGGCGGACCCTTTCACGTATTTGAAACCCGCCGGAATGCGGTCCACGATGCCGACATCGTAAAGCGGCACACCGAATACGTTGGTCACCGTGATGGTATAGGGCACCAGGTCTGCGCGGGTCACGTTGACCTTCGATGCGATCTTGGTGATTGCCACGGCCCCGTCCAGCACCGGATCGATGGGAATGGGGTTGTTGAAGATCTGGCTGTGACCGGGCAGGTGTCCGTTGCCCAGCCTCAGGTGCAGGTAATAGACGGTACCGGCCGTACGCGGCGGCACCGAGGTCGGCGGTACGAGAGCGGAAATCGTCGCCTCGCAATATTCAACCGTGGCGGGTATCGCATCGCCGGCGCCGCCGGGACAGGTCGGAATGGAGAACGGTTCCGATCCTGAATCACTGGCCGGCGGAATCACCTGGGACGGTCCGGCCGTATAGTCGACCGCCGGAGGGGTCACCTCGATCAGATAGGCGCCGCCTGACGGACAGGAGCCGTTGCTGAAGTTCAGGTCGAACTTGTAGAAGCCGTCCTGCGCTGTGAACTGGTTTTGCTGCAGCGGGTCATCGAAGCATGCGGCGGGCAGCGCTGCACCGGTGGCGGCGTTCAGCAGCCTGAGGGTGGCGCCGGACACCGGTATGCGCGATACTGAATTGTACACGGTGCCGTTGGGCCACAGCGGCAGGTTCAGATTCAGCAGATTGGCGCCGGAAGCCGCGCTGATGGCGGTAATGCGCTGCGGGCCATTGGTGAACGGCGAGTCGGTCTGTCCCATGGAGGCCGTATTCGGGCCTGCGCCCGGTGCCCGGAAGCGCAGTTCATAGGTCTCGGTCGTGCCCGCGTTGGGGATTATGCCGCTGATCCGATAAACGCCGCCGGCACCGGTGACCACGCTGGACACCAATTGATTGGCGCGGTACAGTTCGACCGACCAGTTCTCCAGGCCATGCTCGAGGGTGTCAAGACGCTTGTCCAGGTTGGCATCGTGCCAGACCATGCCGTTAATGCTGGCGCTGCCCGGTGTGCCGCCCACATCGATCGATACGCTGGCCGATTCGGTCCGATCATTCCAGCGCACGACGCCGGTGTTGGTGATAGTGGTGCCCAAGGGGAGACCGGTGTTGATCTGCACGCGAAAGCGCACCACGGCGACGTCTCCCGGCAGAAGGTCGCCATAAAGGGCGCCATAATCGGCAGTGAGCAGCGCGCCTGCGTAAGAGGTTCCGGCCGCGAGGCCGTTCAGCCGCGCCGAACCCGCGACATACACCACCTGATTGCCCAGTGGAGGACTCAAATCATCGGTCACCACTACGCGGGTAGCCGCCAAACCGCCGACATTGGTCACGCGGATCACATATTCCAGCTGGCCGCCGGCCTGGGCAACGCCTCCGCCGACAACCATGACCTCCTTGGTTACGGAGAGCACCTGAACGTCTCCGACCACAATCACGGTAGGCTGGCGACCGTTGGTCGGGACGCCATCGGCATCGGTCAGTTCCTGGGGCAGTTCGTTGCTGGTCACCCTGCCCTGATTGCGGATGAGGGTGCCGGCGGGCAGAGGGGTCACGTTATCCGGCAGGGTGGTATTTACTGTAACCTCAAAGGTGATCGTGGCATTCCGACCGGCCGAAATGATGCCGGCACCCGGATTGTCATCTGAATGTACGCTCAGGCCAGCACTCAATGGAAACGCACTGCCGCTGATGGCTTGACCATTCAGGCGCAGGGAGCCGGCTACGTAGGTGGTATGATCGGGAATGCTGTCGGTGAGCACCACACCGGTGGCCGGAATCGCACCGAAGTTGCTGATGACGATGCTGTAGCGCAGCACGTCACCCGGATCGACGATTCCACGCGAACCATTGTCCTCGAAGATCCGGACGGTCTTGTGAGCGTACAGATGCGGCAAGTTGCCGACGATGTTGCAAGTGGGATCATCCGGCATGGGTGTGGCGGGGTCATCTGAGGGCANNGCGGGCCACTCCCCAGGCCGCCGCCACTCACAAAGCCCTGGTTGCAGATGACCTGCCCGTCCATGACGTTCAAATCGACCCTCACCACGAAGGTCACTGTGGCAATCTTAGCGGCTCCCGGAGTCGCATCGGCACGCAGATAACCGGGGGTGGCATTTTCCGGTGCATTGACCTTGAGGCCGGCATTCAGCGGGTTGACGCCAGGGGCTGGGTCAGGTACGGCCACCCCGTTGAGCGTCGTGCTGCCGGGAACATAGCTGGTATTGGCCGGCGTATAGTCCCGCAGGGTGACATTCACGGCGTTNNTGGTGATGGTGTAGCGCAGGGTTTCGCCGGCCATCAGAATGGCGGGATCCCCCTCCAGAATAGTCGAGGTCTTCAACACCTCGAAAACCGGCGCCGAGGTGATCCGCGTCTCGGTGGGATCTGCATCCCCGGGCAAATTGGGATCGTCCGTCTGCCCGAAGACCGTCTCACCCACCATGATCTGTCCCTGGTTCAGCACGATGGTACCGTGGGTGATCACCGGCGCAAGCAAGACGGTAAAGGAGACAGTCAGCGTTCCCCGGGGACCGATGTTCAGGTTGTTGACGGTCAGNNGGATTGAACGCCACGTCTCTGATCGAACCCGGCTGGAACATCGTCATGTCGAGCGCATCCACCAGCGAAAAATTGTCCAGCGGGACATCGCTCGAATTTGCGATTTCGATGGTGTATCGCAGCCGGTCTCCCGGGGCCGCGCTCGTTCCAGGCAGCTCCGTGACAGCCCCTGACGGATCGGTGATCAGCTTGGTGACGGTCTTCTGAGATACCAGTACCGCCGCTCGTGCCGTGACGGTCGCCATGGCCGGCTGGGTGATGTAGTCGTTG
>DDYQ01000250.1 GCA_002348005.1 Desulfobacteraceae bacterium UBA2230
TCCGCAACGCGCTGATCGTCAGCGGTCCGGCGGTCAATCGGCCCAAGGGCAGTATCAATCACGGGCTGTTGCACGTGGCCGACATCATGCCGACACTGCTCGACGTCGCCGGTGCGAGCTATCCGAAGACTTACAAGGGGCGCGAACTGGCCCCGCTGACCGGCAAGTCATGGGGTCCGTTGCTGGCCGGACAGACGGACGCCGTGCGGACCGATCAGGACTATCTGGCGTGGGAAATATTCGGCAACCGCGCGGTTCGGCAGGGCGACTGGAAATTGCGGTGGCAATTCAAGCCCTACGGCAAGGGCGACTGGGAACTGTTCAATGTCGCCAAGGATCCGGCCGAGCGCGAGGATGTCGCCGCCCAGAATCCCGAAAAGGTGAAGGCCTTAACGGCGCTGTGGGACGACTATGTCGCGGCCAACAACGTGATCCTGCCGAGTCGCTCGATGTTCGAGACCCTGGAAGACCAGCTGCCGATGCGGGTCCCGGTCGAGTCGGGCTATCCGCCGCTGATCTACAAGCGGCAGTTTGTACCCCCCAAAGAGATGGTGGCAGACCCAAAGCCCTGAACAGGTCGATCCACCATTTGACTTTGACCGTTCCCCGCGGCTTGACGCAGGGGAGATTCATCAAAAAGGATTGATACCCATGAGAATTGATAGAGGCCACATGAAACCGGGTACATGGTTGGGGGTGATCGTCGCAATGATGTTCGTCGTCGGCACGCTCTGCCCGTCGCAGGTCCAGGCTCAGGCCCCGGCGCGTTTCTATTGGAAGACGCTGTCGGGCGCCAATGCGGTACCGCTCATCTTCGAGTCGCTGAGCGGCAACACCAATCCGTTCGATCCTGCCCATAACGTATCGGCGGACGCGGATATCGATGCCACCGTGGCCCTGATGGGATATGCGAAATTTTTTCCGCTGTTCGATCGTGCGGCCATGGCTGCGGTCCTTCTGCCCATGGGCAGAATCTCGGGCGATGGCACGGTGGCCGGCAGGGCGTTCAGCCAGTCGGTCAACGGGTTCGGCGACCCGATGCTCGAGTTCGTTGTCAATGTCATCGGCCCGCCGGCGCAAATGAATATCCCCGACGCCCTGCGCTATGCGCCGGGCTTTTCGGTCGACCTGCTCGCCGACCTGGCGCTGCCGATTGGCGAGTATGATGACGACCAGGCCCTCAATATCGGGCAGAACCGCTGGTACGGGCGCCTGGGCATACCCATCATCCTGCAGCTCGGCCCCTGGGTGCCGGGCCGGCGCACGACCCTGGAATTCCTGCCCGCCGTGTGGTTGTTCGGAGACAACGACGACTATGTCGGGCAGACGCTGGAAACCGATCCCATGTTCCAGATCGACGCGCACCTGACGCGCGACTTGACCGAACACTTCTGGGCGTCGCTTGACGGCGCCTGGTACAGCGGCGGGAAAGCGACTATCAACGGCGTCTCCGGGGAGAAGCTCGACAACCTCGGACTCGGACTCACCCTTGGATATCAGATCAACGACAACCTGAACCTCACGGTCGGCTACAAGTCGACCCTAAACGACGATGATCCCGATGACCTGCGCATGGACATGTTCATGGTCTCGTTCGTGTATGGTTGGCACAACCTCCTGGAAGGCTCGCGACGGCTGAAGGACGAAAAGTAGAGTAATCATGCCGAAGGGGCACTTGGAACACCATTGCAGTTCAAGCGACGACGATTCCAGTAGAGTTATGATCAGAAGCTGAGTTTGAAGAATTTAGGCGACGATCCTTTTTTCTTCAATTCCATTGACAAACTTTACTCCTCTTACAGCTTCGCCAGGCGTGGGCTCGACCCGAACGTCTGGTTGCAGAGTGTCGAGCAGGTGGCGGCCGAGAAGATCAAGGTGGCGGAAAGCAGAAGCCTGTCAACGTGCAGGTCAATTATTGCGCGGCGACCTGGCGCTGGGCGTTTATAATCGATTGCAGCTCAGCGGCCTGATGGGTGAATATCCAGTCGATGCCGCGGTTTAATTCGCGGAACAGGCAGTTGCGCGACATGGCATAACCGGTGCCGACGCACTGACCGTGGCGGCGGTGCTTGCGCACCATGGCCTGGGGCATGAACAGGTAGTGCGCGCAGATGCCGCCCCAGCCGTTGCGCACGACCCACTGGCTGTGGGTGCCGGCCCAGTAGTACGCCACGGCCACAAAGGCTTCGGGCGGCGCGATGGCGAATGGCACGAGGGTCTGAGGCGACAACGCCAGCAGGTGGAAGTCGCGTCCGGGCTCGAGAACCCCCAGGGTTTCTTTCAGGATCGTCCGCTGGCGCCGGATGTCGCGGAAGGGCTGCCGTTTGAGTTCGATCATCAAATGCAGGCGGCCGCCAAAGCGCTCCACGACCGTGGCGAGGGTCGGGATATCCGGAAAGCGCGCCTGCAGCTCGGCCAGCGTCAGCCCATCCAGGCGCTGCTCCGCGCCGTACAAGCGCCGCAGGTCCGGATCGTGAAAGACGACCGGAACGACATCGGCCGTCCAGCGCACATCCAGCTCGATGCCCCAGACGCCCGCCGCTTCGGCCATCTCGAAAGCCGCCAGGGTATTTTCGATCACCGCTTGATTGTCATGCTCGCCGCGGTGGGCGATGAGCCTGCATTTGGACAGGCGCTCGGCCGAGGGCAGCGTGCGGGGCCAGAACGTGCATACCGTATCGGCCATGGCTTGCAGATGGGTTTCAATTCTAGGGTGCAATTTCATTTCCGCTTTTAACTGACCACGAGCACCGAAATCTCCTGAGCACCGTTGAATACTTTCTGTGAAATGCTGCCCAGAAAGAAATCCTTTACGCCCGACAGGCCGTGGCGGCCGATCACGATCATGTCATAGCCCTTCCGGGATTCCTTCAAGATATCCTGCGCAACGCCCCTATCCCTGTCCTGGATCACTATCCTGACCCGTTCGGCTGAAAAGCCGGCCGTGATCAACTCTTCCCTGGCGTGGCGCAGGGCCAGGTTCACCAGTTCGCGCTTTTTGTCTTCCAGGGCGCAGAACTGGCTCTGGTGGGACTTGAACAAAGGGGTCAGCTCAGGGCTTTCAAGGCCGCACAGTGTTGAGGTGTCAAGCATTACGTTGAACAAGGTAATGTCGTTGTCCGGAGAGAAAACGCGTGCCACGAAGCGGACCGCCTGCAGGGCGTTGGGCGACTCGTCCGCCGCGATCAGGATTCTTTGCGCCATGGTCATTCTCCTGTTATTCGGTACTGCTGCGGGATTCAATATGGCATACTATGATGCTGGTTTCCCAAAAGTCCACAAATGTATGGACCCTGCATGCCTGTTGCGCTATGAGGCCTTTAATCGGCCGGGCAGTAGACGACCGAAGACCGAAGGAGTGAGGGCAGGCTTTGCAGAACGATATGGTGCAGGGATATCGGATCAGGGTGGTGCTGTTTGATTTTGACGGCACCCTGACCCGACCGGGCGCACTCGATTTCGGCGCGATCCGCACGGCGTTGGCATGCCCCCCCGACACCCCGATTCTGGAATTCATCCACAATATTCCCGACTCCTCCGCGCGCCGGGATGCCCGGCGGCGGCTGGATGCGTTCGAGACCGCCGGTGCGGCCGATTCCCAACCCAATGCAGGTGCCGAGGAACTGGTGGTCTGGCTTCGGCGCAGGGGCGTGCGCACCGGCATTCTGACGCGCAACAGCCGGGCTTCGGTGCAGCGTGCACTGGGCAATTTCGCTCAAATCGGGCCCCAGGATTTCGATCTGATTTTAACCCGCGACGACCCGCCGGCCCCCAAACCCAGCGGGGATGGTGTGCGATTTGCGGCCGACCATTTTCAGGTCCCGCCGCGGGAGTTGTTGGTGGTGGGCGATTTCTGGTTCGACACCCAGGCCGGCCGCGACGCCGGCGCCCTGACGGCCCTGCTCGACCCGCTGGACGATCCGCGGCTTGAAAAGACCGAGAGCGATTTCCGCATCAAGGACCTGGGCGAACTCAAAACCGTGGTGCGTGCAGGCCTGCCGCTTGCGGCGGGCAAATTGCCCAACGACATCCTGCAGCGCTATCTCAGTCAGTTTCACTTCGAAGATCCCTCCGTGCTGATCAACCCGGGGGTCGGCGAAGATATTGCGGCGGTGCAGATGGCCGAGGGCGACGTGCTGATCCTCAAATCCGATCCGATTACCTTCGCCACGGATGCCATCGGCCGTTACGCCGTGCTGGTCAATGCCAATGACATTGCCACGGCCGGCGCCGAACCGCGCTGGTTCCTGACCACCCTTTTACTGCCCTGCGGGATTACGCCCTCCCAGGTGCGCAGCATCATGCAGGACCTTGCCGACCATTGCGGCCGCTGGGGCATCACCCTGTGCGGCGGCCATACCGAAATCACCGATGCCGTTCGCAGACCTCTGGTGGTCGGCATGATGGCCGGTTCGGTCCGGCGCCGGGACCTGATCGATAAAAAGCAGATGCGCTCCGGCGATGCGGTCCTGTTGACCAAATCCGTGGCCGTGGAGGGCACGGCCATCATCGTGCGCGAGTTCGAAGCACGCCTGCGGGAATTGGGCCTGACCGCTGACGAGATCGACCAGGGACGCGCTTACCTGGATCACATCGGCATTCTGACCGAAGCGCGCCTGGCCGCCCGCGATCATCTGGCGACGGCCATGCACGACGTCACCGAGGGCGGTCTGGCCACGGCCCTTGCGGAGCTGAGCACCGCCGGCGGGCGCCGCATCGTCGTGGATATGGAAAAGATCCCCGTGTTCGATTTGACCCGTAAAATCTGCAGTCGCCTGGGCTTGGACCCGCTGGGCTTGATCGGTTCGGGCAGCCTGCTGATCTGCTGCCCGCCCGACGCGAGCAAACGGCTCATCGCGCGGTTGAACGAAGCCGGCATCGCGGCTGCGCAAATCGGCCGGGTGGCGGAGGAAGGCGCCGGCGTAGACGCATACCGGCACGGTGTCCGCGCTGCGTGGCCGCACTTCGGAGCGGACGAGATCACCAGGCTTTTCTGAGCCGGCCGCACGACATGCCGGATCGGATGCGGCGCACCCTTTCAACGGATCTAAAACAAGATGACCGAGGATGTAACCATGGCAGCTCAGATCATCATTTACGGAAAGGCCGGGTGACCTTACACAAACCGGGCCCGGGCGGCATTTGAAACGCATGACTATTACGATGTCAAACAGGATTCGCTGAGGCTCGCTGAAATGCTCACCCTTTCAAAAGGCCAGCGCAAGGTGCCGGTCATTGTGGAGGGTGGGAAAGTGACCGTGGGGTACGGCGGGTCGTGAGCGATATGAATCGGCCGGGCCGGCCGATTTTATAGTACCGTTCTGATCAACCCGCAGGGTGCCAGGGGGAAGTACGGCGTGCGGCCTGCGAGGGATCTGGCGCCGTGGGACCGTCCCGCCGACGATCCAACCGGTCGTCAGTTGGCCCGACGCGCTTCAAAACGGTGGGGCGGACGGTGCCTTATTTGACAGTCATTGCCGGGATGGCCAGGTTCTTCAGATAGCAGGAGAGAGCGCTGGGAATCAGGAGGTGATCACGATGCGCTTCAAAGAAGAAGCCCAATGCCATCTCGAAGAAAATGAATGGATAGAACGAGAACAACACAATTGTGAAGTTCACTATACCGACCGCGAGATGAACCGGTACTGCCACGAAGTGATCAGGCGCGAGCTTGATCGGCGCCGGGATATTTGCAGCTGAGGCGGCGGCTGCCTTGAGCCCGGCAGCCCCACCGATCCTTCGCCGCGGCGGGTTGGCGCGCACGCCGCCCGCCGCGGCTTCCGACGGAAATCGGCNNCGGTTGCCACTGCCGCAGCGGCGCGCTCAAAAAAGAGCTTTACAGAGCTGTGATGGTTTCTTAAATTGGCACAGATCGAAACACGCGCGGTTTTACCCTCCTGACGCTCCTTCCGCTCCCCTGACGCCATCGCCAGACCGCCGGCGCTCCGGAGATCTTTCCGGCCGCTGCCTCACCGCGCATCAGGCATTTCCATCACCCATTGGCATTAACCTTTTGGTTTTGAGGGGATTATGGAACACCGCTTTGATGTCGTCATCGTCGGGGCCGGCCTGGCCGGCCTGCGCGCTGCCATCGAACTGGGGGAGGAGACCCGCGTGGCGGTGATCTCCAAGGTCTTTACCACGCGCTCCCATTCCGGAGCCGCTCAGGGTGGCATCGGCGCGGCCATCGGCAACG
>DDYQ01000210.1 GCA_002348005.1 Desulfobacteraceae bacterium UBA2230
CGAGCCGTTAAAGAGCGAATGGGGCGGGCCATGTTCGACTGGTGGCAGAACTTCGAGAGCGTTGCCTCTGTTAATGGGTGGCTGCAGGTGATTGCCACTGTATGCGCTGCCGCAACCGTCGTTTTCACCATTCTGCTGTGGCTGAAGGGCCGCCGAATGGTTGAAAATCTAATCGGGCTTGAACGAAACGCCGCCAAGCGCATCAAAGCAGTTGAGAAGGCTGCTGAGCAGATCCGCAAGGAACTGCTCGCCACTCAGCAAAATCAGGATATCACCGATCAAAAACGCCGATTGGCCGAAATGGATGCGGATGCCTTGCGCAAAGAGATCGAAAAAGTGCGCCGGCGATATCAGGATGCCGAAGGCGTGCTGCGCGATCGAATTGATGAACTGAAGGATATCAATATCACCCAAGATACGATAACCCGGGGACCGGAACCCACCCGAAACGGCGGCCTTCAGGAAACCAAAAACCATACACTCCTGGACAGCCGACGGCGTAAGGTGCTGGCTGAACTGCTCAGCGCGGGGCCAAAGGGCGAGATGGATATTATCAGCGTCCTGGACAACCCTCGCTCGAACGAACTGGCTGCTTTGCTCAAGCAGGCTTTCGATGAACAGGGATGGCATACGCAGGGAATAATCCGAAGCGCCTTCACAAATCCCCCGGAAGGGCTTGTACTGGTGATTCACAGCAAACAAACCGCCCCATCCTACGCAAAATTCTTGCAGCAGACATTCTTCACCCTGGGGATGGGGGTGACCGCTCAAATCAACAGTAAGTTCCGGGAATGGTCCATTTCCCTGATCGTTGGACAAATGGAATAGAAGTACCGCTGCAACGTGTCGTGTCGTTCGGTTCGCCGTGGGGGTTTAAGCGCCTCGATTGCACGACTTGAATAAGGAGACGCATGACTGCGCACGCGCATTCTCTGAAGCATGCCAAGGCCGAGTTCCAACGGTTTCAGTCGTTGGCGATTGCCAGCGCACTGCTAACGATCGTGACGATCATTCTGGCCGCTGTTACCAGTTTCCAGGTAGCGCATTTGGGAAGGGCAAAGACCCAGGCAGTTACGGCAGCCCAAAATCGGGCCGATGAAATGCTGCAGCGTGAAACCGCTGCCTTGAAAGAGCGCCTGGGGGCTGTGGAGCATCAACTCATCCCCGAAAAGGCAATAGTCCAACAACTGACCTCCACGCTATCGATCCTGCAAAAACAGCTCAGCGGCTTCAAATCCGCTGGCAATGGGGTCCCGAAACAAAAACCGCTCACGGGACCGTTCGGCGGCAGTTCCAACCTTGTGGAGGGCCCGAATCTGCCTACCACTGCTCCCTGATCAGCAAGGCGGACCTGACGACGGGTAGCGCAAGCGCCTCTTCCGAAAAACGATGGGCAAAATCCGCGAAAACTGAAGCCCGGAATTGCAGATCGCCTCGTAAAATTCCGAATGATCCGCCGGAAAAGAATGCCCGGCGTTCACATGCACCTTTTCATTCATTTCAATGCTTTGATTTTTTTTAGATGCTCCGTTTTCCCCAATAAAATCAAGATATCGCTGTCTTTGATGATAAACCCGGCTTCAGGGACAAGTACGAAGTTTTCCGGCACCAGTTCCTTGATGGCGATCACATGCACATTGTACTTGGCGCGCAGGTTCAAATCGCGCAGACTCTTGCCGATGAATTCCCTTGGCGGGGCCACTTGAACCAGATCGTAATCTTCGGCCAGTGGAATGAAATCCAGCATGTTGGGAGTCGAGAGTGCACGCGCCACGCGCTTCGCCATATCCCTTTCAGGATGGATGATTTCGGTGGCGCCGACCCGCTCTAAGATCTTGGCATGATCATCGTCCAGGGCCTTGGCCAGGATCGTACGGACGCCGATCTCCTGAAGGTGAAGGCATATCAATATGCTGATACTGATTTTGGTGCCGGTCGAAACGATCACCCCGTCGAAGGCATCCAGTCCCAATGACTTGAGGGTCTCACTGTCCGTGGCGTCAAGAACAATCGCTTCGGACGAATGCGGATCGATGGCCTGGATGCGGTTTTTATCCGAATCGATCGCGAGAACCTCATTGCCCTCGGCATACAGCGCCTTGGCGACGTGAAAGCCGAACTTTCCCAGACCGATTACAGCGAATTTTTTCATTTTAAAATTCCTGTCAGCCAATCATAATATTTTCTTCCGAATGCTCCACCCCATTTTCGACACCGCCGCCGACAATGATATAGGCAAACGTCAGCAGGCCGGCACGACCGACTATCATCAGAAGAATTATCAGGCCCTTACCCCAGACGGAAAGGAGTGCCGTAATACCCATGGAAAGGCCCACCGTGCCGAAAGCTGAGACCGATTCGAAAAAATAGACGATAAACCGGTTTTGCAACCCCGGTGCCCCGGTACCGACGGCATCACCGGCCAGCAGTAAGAAAAAAATCGTCCCGATCAATCCGATGCTCACCAAGATCAGCGATACGCTGCGGCTGACCGTTTCGATCGGCAAACTTTTTCTGAAAAGGTCAACCCGGCGTTTCCTGCGGATACGACTCCAGGTAAATGCCGCAATCACGGCCAAGGTCGTCGTCTTGACACCGCCTCCGGCAGATCCCGGTGATGCCCCGAAAAACATCAGTGTGGTCATCATCAACAGGGTGGCATCGTGTAGCTGAGAAATGTCGACCGAATTGAACCCTGCGGTGCGGCAGGTGATCGATTGCAGAATTGAGATCAACAGGGCTTCGTTCAGCGGCTTGCCAAGGAGGGTGCGGTTTTGCTCCAGGATGTAAAAACACAAGGCGCCTAACGCAATCAGAATGAATGTGGTGACCAGCACCGTTTTAGTCTGGATGGACAACCTGTCGCGTTTGACGTTTATATTTTTGAGTCGTGTGGCGACATCGTATACGACCGGGAAACCGATCCCGCCGAAAACGATCATGGTACAGATCGTCATGTTGATGGGCCAGTCACCGCTGAACTGCATCAGACTGTCCGCAAACAGGGAAAAACCGGCATTGCAGAATGCCGAAATCGAATGAAAAAGCGCTAAATAGAAGGCCTCGCCAACTGGGTAAACAGTCACCCATTGAAAAAAGAGAATGCCGGTGCCGATCGATTCCATTACCAGCGTAAAAGCAATAATCGTCCAGACCACCTGGAAGATATCTTCCCGGGGCGTGTGGGCAAAAATCTCCTGTACCGCCATGCGCTGTCGGAAGGAAATACTGCGGCCGATCGCCCTGAACAGAATCACCGAGATGGTCATTACGCCCAGGCCTCCGATTTGAACCAAAATCAGGATAATGCACTGGCCGAAGAGGGTAAAATAACTTCCGGTGTCCAGAACCGCCAATCCGGTCACGCAAACCGCCGAAGTGGCAGTAAAAAGGGCATCGCTGAAAGAGATCGTTCCTGATCGGGCAGCAAACGGAAGCATCAGCAGCAGGGTACCGGCGACAATCAATGCCACAAAACTGAGCACAATCATCAACGCAGGCGTCAATTTGAGCAATCGCCGGTGCAGTAGGGTGCGTCGGTCCGGAAGAGGTTTTAAGTGATGGCTCATCATTCATTGAACCGTAGGTGCTTTTTAGTCCTGATACTCGTGGAAACGTGAAATACTCACATGACTCCGCTTGCGGGCCGCTGCCATGTTAAACGGCAAACGCACTGCTCTGCTTGAATGAAAACCGCTGATCGCCAGCGGCATCTGTATAGCGATAAAAACTGCCACGTTCAACCTGAAACCCGATTTACAACTTTTGTCATCCACCGGCCCCTCCTTTTGGTTTTCAAAATACCGGTCAGGCTGAGCCGAATTAGGGTCTACGTCGGATTTTATGTTGAGCGCACTGGGTTAGGTTTGAGACAAATGCGCTTTACAGGAGGTATCCCATGAAAATCAGGCTCATCACCATCATTGCACTCATGGCGTTTTCATTCGCACCCACCGCAATGGCCGCCCAGCCCAAAGTGTACACGCACAGCGGGGAAATCTCCGCAATCGATCTTCAGCACGGAACGGTGGTGGTGGAGGTACCCGTTGAACAGGGCACGATGACGGTCGGCGGCCCGTTAATCCCCGAAGCGGCGCTGCGCAAGGACGGGAAAAAGGCCGACCTGAACGATTTCTCAGTGGGTGAAAACGTACAGATCTCCTGGGAAAAGACGGATGAAACCCTGATGATCCATCGTCTGGTCGCATCCAGGTAATTCACGCACGATTAATGGCTGTGGCCGGATACCGTCGTGTTTCTCCAAACCGGGATGATGCGTGATGCTGTTGCGCTGGTTACCATGGAAGTATGTGATACGGCGTGCAGCCCGCGCGTACGGGTTGATCGACCCGCTCCAACTTTTGGCCCGGCTGAGGGCTTTCTCCCAGCCCTCAGAAGTCCAGGAACCCGTGGAACTGTTGCGCGCAGGCATGATCCTTCAGGCCCGCGGCATGATCAATACCCGTATTTTTCAGTTCAACCTGGACTGGATCTGGCCTTTCTGGGTGGAAAAACAGTTTAACCCCAACAGCCGTTCCTTCATTCCACGCGCCCATACGTTCAGCCATATCAATCTCACCCAACGCAACTGGACGGCAGTTGGCCATCCCTATCTTCCTGTCTACCCGATTGTGGATCCGCATGGTCTGATAACGCCCCTGCATGACGGTTGGTCGCTCGATTTCTGGTTCCTTTCCGATGACGGCCTGCACATTCTGCCCTCCAAGATGGACAATGTACGGCAAACACTGCATTTGCAGCCCGATATGACGGTTGAAACCGTTGCCGGCTGGTCGCACTCCCGCGTTCAGTCATCCGCATGGATCGATTTTAAAGGCAGCGAACCCTTTCTGATGATCAGGGTGCAATCCCACAGCGCAGCGGGTGGAAGATTTGTCGTTGCCGTGCGTCCATGCAACCCCGAAGGGGTGAGTTTCATCAAATCGATCCGTTTCGACCCTGAATCCAATGCTATGAAAGTGGACCAACGCACCATGGTTTTCATGAGCGATCCGCCGGACGAAACGGCGTTTTCCACTTTTCAAGGCGGAGATGTCTTTCATTTGATCGTCGAACGTCTTCCTTCCGGCCGTAAGGCACGCTGTCCATTGGGTCTGGCTACCGGCGCGGCAATTTTCAAAATGCTTCCAAATGCGAAGCGCGACATCGAACTTTCCATTCCCCTGCAGGCGGAGGTCCAAAAGACCTATCCAGGCTGGGAACGCCTGCAGCCCCTGGATTGGGATGCTTTCCTTGCACCGGCCTGCAAGGTGCGGCTTCCCGATCCCAGGTATCAATTCATTTTCGATAGTGCAGTGCGCACCCTGGCGGTCTTATCGGCCAACGACATTTATCCGGGGCCCTTCAGCTATCGCCGGTTCTGGTTCCGGGACGCGTGTCTGATGATGCAGGCGCTGCTGGCCTTGAATATGACTGCACGCGCACGCCGACTGCTCAATCGCTTTCCCCCCAAGCAGCGTATGGACGGTTTTTTTCACTCTCAGGCGGGCGAATGGGACTCCAACGGCCAGGTACTCTGGATCATCGACCGTTTTCAGCGGGTCACAGGCGAAAAGCTTCCCGACGAGTGGCTGCGCGCCTTGCTCAAAGGCGCCCGCTGGATCATTCGCAAGCGCTTGCCCAGAAAGAGCGGTAAACTGCATGCCGGCCTGTTGCCTGCCGGATTCAGCGCGGAACATTTCGGTCCCAATGATTATTACTTCTGGGATGACTTTTGGGCTATCGCCGGCCTTCGATCCGCCGCTCGATTGATGCGTCGCCACATGGCGCCGCCGCTCGCCGACAGTCTGGAATGGCATGCCGCCGACCTGGAGCATTCCGTATACTCGTGTATCGCCGCCATTCCATTTTCGCGCAGCCGCGGAGGCATCCCGGCATCACCTTACCGAAGGATGGACGCCGGAGCCATAGGCGTGCTGGTAGCCGATTATCCCCTGCAGTTAAGTCTCCCGCGCGAAACGCGGATCTGGCGAACTCTCGAATTTCTCCTGACCCATTGTTCTTTCAATGGCGGGTTTTTCCAGGATATGATTCATTCCGGAATCAACATCTATCTGACCCTTGGGCTGGCGCAGACCTTACTCAGGGCCGATGACCCGCGCTATCGCCGGCTGCTGCGGGTGGCGGCCGAACTGGCTTCGGAAACAGGCAACTGGCCTGAGGCGATTCACCCCTTCAGCGGCGGAGGCTGCATGGGTGACGGTCAACACGGTTGGGCTGCCGCCGAATGGGTCATGATGGTCCGAAATCTTTTTATCCGAGAAGAATCAGAACATCTGGTACTAGGCGCCGGTCTGCTCCCCCAGTGGCTGGAACAGCAATCTCCCTTGTCATTGGGCCCAACCCCCACTGCATATGGAACACTGTGGATCGAATTTCAACGAACAGGCGAACAGCTACGAATGAAGCTGAGGGCCAAGTGGCGCGGCAATCCGCCGCAGCTGATCATCAAGCCTCCCGGTTTCCTGCCGCAGCAGGTGAGCAATCCCTCCACGGAATGGGAGTTAATCCTTCATCCGGGCTCCCCGGAGACCACGGATTATCCGGAAGCACTCTGAATGCGCCATTTTCGCCATCCGCCACACACGCATCAGGCTCCATAGCGTTTGAGACGCATGGCGTTGGCCAGCATCAAAGGCATCAGCTGCACCGCCGGGAACCGGGGTCCAAGACCTCCATGCAGGCAAGCGCGTTCACTGAAACGATCCACACTGTCCGGCCCGCAAAATCGCGAATGAATCATGACAGGCACCGGATGCCAGCTGTGGGCGCGCATAAAAGCCGGGGCGGCATGATCTCCGGTCACCGCCAGCACGTCGGGTTTGAGCCCCGTCAAGCGCGGGATTTCCCGGTCCACTTCTTCGATCAATCGCACCTTGAGATCGAAATCGCCCAGTTCTCCGGCTCTTTCAATATGCTGCAGGTTCAAATAAAAAAAATCATATTCGGTCCAATGGGCGTTGATTGTGGACAAGCGTTCTCCGAAGCTTTCGCCGCCGTTAAGCAATTGCAGCCCCAACAATCGGACCAGGCCCTGGTCAATGGGATGATCTGAAAGGGCCGCCGCGCGCAGGCCGAAAAGATCGCTGAATTTGGGCCAGTGCGGTAGTTTTGAGAAGCCGCGCAGCACCAGGTGCTTCAGCGGTCGTTCACGGCCGAGAATCTCGCGTGACTTTTCAAGGAACTGATTCACGATTTCGGCAGTGCGTATAGAATCTGGCAGATTGGCCCGCACCCCAACGGGGGGACGGCCCACACTCTGGGGATCGGAGTCGCTGATCTCTTCGCTTAATCCTTGACCCCTGAAAACGACCACAACACGGCTCTCGCGGATCGGTCGGGTGAAGATTTGTACTCCGGGAAGCCTGATCTGGTTGAGCAGCTCACACCAATATTCCCCTGTGGACGGATCCAGCCACCCGGCATGTCGATCTATAATGTCACCCCGGGCATCCAGTGTGCAGAAATTGCCCCGGGCGGCTAAATCCGTCGGGTGAAGTTCGAAATCGACTCCCAGCGCGGCCAGCACCCCGCCCCCCACACGATACTCCAGCGGATCATATCCGAGCAGCGCCAGATGGGCCGCCCCGCTTCCGGGCGTGACGCCTGAGCTTACGGCCTGCTGCAGTCCGCATAAGCTGTTTTCGGCCAGATTGTCCAGATGGGGTGTCACTGCACTTTCGAGTTCAGTCGCCTGTCCATTGACTGCCGGTAGACCTCCCAGGCCGTCTATTACCAGCATCATCAACTTTGTTCGCGCGGGTCGAACCAGTTTTTGAATTTGAGATGATTTCATGCCTTTGCCTCGAGTATTTTCCATAAGAATTGATAAATAACCATAAACATCCAATAGGCATCGGGGCGTATTTACAGAGTTCTCCGATTGTATATGGAACACAGTTTTAAATGGTACCGGGTGTCTTTTTCGATGACGGTGGGGGAAATTGAATCGAAAGGTTACAGAAAAGGGCGTATTTACGGTCTTGAGCGCGGGCCTTATATTGAGTGAACTTGATAACGGGCATAATGCAAAGCTTACTCATCATAGACGATAATGTCATCTTCCGCAAAACAGTGGCCGGGATCCTTTCAGCCCGTTTTCCGGGATTGAGGATCATTCAGGCGAAAACACCTGCCGGGGCCTTGTGTATGTGCAGACGGCGACAGCTTTCGCTGGTCCTGATGGACATCAACTTGAGTCAAATAAACGGTCTGTCATTGCTCAAGGAGATCCGTCAACGCAGACCTGAGGTCCGTATTGTCGTAGTGACTGATAAAGACACGATGGAATATCAGAATGCGGCTTACGAAAACGGCGCAGATTATTTTTTCTCCAAATCGGCGCACCATGGCCGTTCGATTATCCGCGCGGTGTGCAACCACCTGGCGGTTGCGTGCGAGTATTCCGCTGTGGAATCTGCCGCCGCCCAAACGTCCAAGTTTCAGGGGGTACAATAAATGAACCACTTATCTATAGTCATCAGGTTGATTCTCGAATTAACCCGCAAGGTCCCGGTCCTCGTTCCGGTACACGACCGCGTGCGTCACGAAGGGGTCCTGCGAAAAGGTTAAGATACGCCGAGATGAGAAGTCCACGCCCTTTTGGCGTGGATTTTTTTTACCCAATCAAGCGTGCCATCAGGACAGGTTCCCCTAATGTTACGGCTTCAATGTTCGGCTGATGCCGTCCTTACGGCCAGTACATGGCAATGGGCTTTTCGCATCACCCGTTCGGTTACCGAGCCAAAAAGAAAACGGTCGATGCCCGAATGGCCGTGGGTGGCGATGACGATTAGATCGCTGGATTCCTTCTCCGCCAGTTGGATGATCTCATCTGCCGGACGGCCTTGGAGTATATGTTGAGCAGGATGGATGTGGGGCGGAACCACCGATTGGACCAGGTCGTTCATGGCTTTACTGGCGCCTACTTCCATTTGCTGCAGCATCTCGGGGTACTGAGTGCCGGCGACCTGGGGCAAATGAGCCCCGGTCAGGGAGTAGGTGCCGACAATCATCGGGATCGGTGCGATTACATGCACCAGGATCAATTCGGCCGAAAATTTTTCCACCATTTCGATGCCGGCCAATAAGCCCATCCGGGCAGGTTCACTAAAATCAGTGGGGCACATTATTTTTTTGATCTGAAACATCTTTCTCCTCCTCTGAAAAAGGTTTCAAACCTTCAAGCTTCTTCCAATTCGATTTTCATGGATAGAAATTCGAGCATGTCCTTTAAAGTCACCACCCCGAGGAGTCGATTATCCCGCACGACCATCAGGCGGCTCGTATTATTACGGCGCATGGTGGCCAAAGCCTCGACGGCATCGGTCTTGGGTTCAATGGTATTCTCGGGTGAACACGCAGTGGCGATTTCCGCCACGGTTCTCTCCGTCCATTCTTCCCGGGGAACTTCCTTCACCTGCCCGGTTGTCACGCATCCGATCAGCCGGTCGCCTTCGACCACAGGATAAAGTTTGAAATTCTGCTTGAGAAAATACTCGTTGACCAGTTGACCGATATTCATCTGAGGAGCGACCGTTACTGGATTGGGCTTCATGAAACGATCCAGTGGTTCGCCCTCCAGCGCCCGGCGGGTCACCAATTGCTGGTAAGACGCCCGGGCGGCCGCCTGGATAAACAACCCGATCAGCAGCAGCCACATGCCGTTGATCAAAGCGCCCGCCAATATCCGCATGGCGCCGAAGGCGATCAACAGGATACCAAAGGCGATACCAATGCGGGAGGCAATTCGGGTCGCCCACCGTAGATTGCCCTTCCACCCCCACAGTGCAGCTCTCAGGATCCGCCCGCCGTCCATCGGGTACGCCGGAATCAGGTTAAAGAGCGCCAGCAACAGGTTGATCATGCCCAAATATTGAAAGACGGCTGCGCTGGGGATCGACCGCGTGCCCACCATGACCGCCAAGACGTAAAAAAGAGCCGCCATCACAGCGCTTGAAATCGGCCCTACCACTGCGATCCAGAATTCATCCTGCGCCCGCGACGGTTCATCATGCATCTCGGCCATTCCCCCGAAGATGAAAAGGGTAATGCCCTTTATCTGCACTCCCCGGCTGCGGGCCACGATCGAATGAAAGAATTCATGGACGATGATCGAGACGAACAATCCCACGGTGCCGATCATACCCATGATCCAGTAGGTGCCAGATGAAAGACTACTAAAGTAAAATGGGAAATAACCGGTCGATAACGTCCAGGCCACCAGCACCGCCAGCAGAATCCAGCTAGGATCGACGCCGACTCGGAACCCGAAGGCTCGAAAAAGCTTTATACTTCTTGCACTCATGCCTATTACCCTTCTTGAAGGCCCATCGGCCTCTTTAAAGGATATTCAGTCTTATGTACGATGTGAATAACGCGGATCCCGTATACTCGATTCGATCGGCGGGAAAATTCAGATCTCAGCGGCATTCGGCGAGGCAGTCCGTTTCGTGCCGACTTTCAGCGGATTGTAGATCCATGGCCACCATGTAGTCAAACAGCGCCGCCTCCACTTTCTCCCAGCCCGAAAGCCCTACCACCGGCGTGGATTTGGATTCAGGAAAATGATAGGTATCACACCATGAGTTCAGCTCCGGATCTCCAGCGATCATCGTCTGCCATACCCTTGTGCCATCCTCGGCGCCGGTCAGCGCTTTGATGGCATCGATAACCGCTATTTTACCTTCCGGCGTGAACCGGATCTCATCCTGATCCAAGGTCAAATTAACCATTTTCCTTCCTCCCCTTCGGCATCGCTGAACAGATTCGGCCCGGTTAGTAGTAACTGACCCCCACCCGAAATGCTCCTTTTCTTTCGTTTTCTGTCTTCTCGCACCACTTAACTTCCGCCAGAGTTGTGGTTCGAAAAAGCGCCGCCTTATTCTCGTCCATACCGGTGATCTGTTCCGCTCGGATAAAAAGAACGGTACCGGGATGGAGTGGCTGACTGAATTCAAAACAAGCTCCCTGGTGACTGTGATTACGGGTGCTGGTGTGAAATTCCACGACACTTCTTCTTGAGTTGAAGGGAGAAAAGATAATTTTCATGTTGGCATCGATGCGTGAGCCTTCCCGTCGATCTTTCAGCTTTAATACACTTTCCTCTCTGTGATTTGATGATGATAGCATTAATGCTCCTTTCGGTTAGTGGGAAAAGGAGATGATCCGTCTGAATGGGCTCAACCCTGCAGGACCGTATAAAACGTGTGCTCACCCCGTTTGACGAGCAAAAGAACTCCTTCCTGCTCCTCCTTGGGAATGCTTTTCAGTCTGCGTTTCATTTCATCGACTGACTTGATTTCACCGCGATTGACTTCTTTTATCAGGTCCCCCTGCTCAAGCCCGGCCCGTTCGGCTTTGCTCATCGGCTCTACCCCGGATACCAGCACCCCCTTTTCATTCGCGTTCAATCCCAGACGGGCTGCAAGTTCGGGAGTAAGCGTTTGAATCGCAAGCCCAAGCTGTTCGCGGGCCACTTTCTCTTCGGGAGGGGGCGGACCGCTGGGGACGGACGCGGTCTCTTCCCGCGGCATGGTGCCGGTTTTCACCTGGACCTGATTGGTCTTCCCGTTGCGGACAATGGCAACCTGAAGATTCGAGTGCGGTTTCGTATTTGCGATCAGGCGCGATAATTCCGGCACGTCCTTGACCGGTTCACCGTTGACCGATTCAATCACGTCACCGCGCTTGATGCCGCCTGTATCGGCAGGGCCGCCGGGCACAAGGTCCGCAATCAGAACCCCCTTGGATTCTTCCAGCCCGAAGGAACGCGCCAGTTCCGGTGTAATTTCCTGGATCATCACCCCGATCCAGCCACGGGTGATCTCGCCGGATTTCAGTTGCGGCAGCAATTCGCGGACCAGGTTGATGGGTATGGCGAAACTGATTCCCTGGCCGGTTGCCACAATCGCCGTGTTGACCCCGACCACCTCACCATCCGCATTGAAAAGCGGCCCGCCGCTGTTACCCGGATTGATGGCGGCATCGGTCTGCAGGAAATCATCGTAAGGGCCGGCTCCGATCACCCGACCCTTGGCACTGATAATTCCGGTCGTCACGGTTTGCACCAGACCAAAAGGATTGCCGGCGGCCATTACGCCGTCACCCACGCGCAATTTTTCGGAGTCACCCAGCCTGGCCGGTTCCGGAAAATCCTGATCCGGTTTGACTTGGATCAACGCCAGATCGGTTTTGGTGTCATGGCCCACCACTTTGGCATCGTACTCTTTCAAGTTCTGGAGCTTAATCTTTATCTGGTTCGCTGTGGCAACGACATGGTAGTTGGTGAGAATCAATCCGTTCCGGTCAATGATGAAACCAGTGCCCAACGCACTGACCGGTCCTCTTCTTCCCGGTTGATCTTCGAAGAATTTTTCAAAAAACTCTTCCATAGGCCCGGGAGGCCCGCCCTCCGGCCCCGGGGGGCCGATCTGTGCCGAGGGATCGATTTCGACCACTTTGGTAGCGAAAATGGCGACCACCGGTTCCTTGATGCGGTCCACCAAATCAGCATACGACGGCAACGGATCTGCTGCGAGGAGGTCCGCCACCGGTCCGAAACCCAGCAACTGGATCGCCAGAACCAGAACGAGCGCCCGACCGGTATTTAGTTTTCCCGTCTTTATCGTCTTTAACATGTACCGCATTCGGACCTCCTTCGGAAAACCCGATTCGCCGCTTGCCTTTTCTTCGCTCAATATCATGCAGAATTGTTAAATTAATATTCACTTTATCCTGTATTCGACAGTCAACCTTGAAGTACACGTGGAGAGATTTATGAAACTTCAGGAGCCCAGTCGTTGTCCTCAGACCAATATGGGGTCCACACCCTATTGATAAGACGACGATCATTTCCAACGTTGCAATGCGCACGCGCGTGCCGATCGAAAGACAGCCTGAGGAGAACAGCATGATCAGTGAACGATATGTGATCGAACTGCGTGAAAAGCTCCTGCAGCGTCGGGAGGAAATCACGCGATTACGGGATTCGATCCGCTCATCATGGGGCGAACTGCAGGAACCTGAGCAAGAACTCGAGGAAAGTGCCAGCAAAAGGACGATGGCCGGCGGGCTCGAGCAAATCGATTACCGCACCATCGAAGAACTGCGCAACATCGACACGGCACTCGAAAGGATGGATCGCGGCGAATACGGTAGATGTGAGACGTGCGGCCGGCCGATCGGCCGGGAGCGATTGAGCATTATTCCCTGGGTCCTGCGGTGTGTCGACTGCGCCGAGTTGGGGGAACGGCTTGCCGAAAAAGCACCGGAAGCGGGCGAAGAAGAAACCGACCGAATGCCCTTGCCGGCGAACGATGCTGAATGGGTCGAAAGGATATGGGATGCACTCGATTCAGAAGACTCACTGCAGACCGAAGGCCTGGAAATAGCCTGCACCGATGGTGTCGTCCAGATAGGCGGCTTCGTACCCGATCGCCGTCACCATCAACTCATCCTGGAAATCCTGGAAGAAAGTCTGGGGATATCCGATATCCTCGACAACATCGAAGTCGAGACCGATCGCTGGGATGCGGAGGGGGATGATGAAGCCCAACCGCATTGAGCACCCAAAACCGCAAGACAGCAACTTTCAAACAATAACCACCGAGTTTTGGCTGTCCCCGAAGGGCGTGGGCACATATTTGTCCGCGTGCCAGTCGTTCTCCCAGGTGTGACCGTCGATCAGAAAACGGTACTGGTATTCCCGGCCGGGTTCAAGATCGACCGTTATGTTGAAGGCGCCGTTTCTAAGCCTCCGCATGGGATGCATCTGCTGGTTCCAATCATTGAAATCACCTACCAGGCTGACGCGTTGAGCCCCATTCGCGGCCTGTGGGGGCAAGTGGAAGCAGACCTTACACACCTTGCGTGTCCTGAGATATATTTTTTTGATGTGCGGTTCACTGCGCATCGGACTTCGTCCTCCATTACCGCTGGTCGCTGCACGGGGACTGATCTTGACCTTGACCCTCGCGTCATTCGATCGTTTCATTTGACCTCCTGAATTGATGAATGGCGTCTGAACGGCGATTGGCGAGGAGGCTATCACCGCAGCGGCAGTCGGCTATAAGGTTGATCCCGTATTTTCTACCCGAAAGCACCCCATTCGTGACTTAGGGGACCGGGTACGCCATCATAGTTGTTCGGGGCAAGCACGGCCGCTGACCGCCGTCAATTCCTTCAGGCGGTCGGCCAGATCATTGCTCAAGGCGCCTGGCAGAAGCCGCCAGCGCCAGTTGCCGTGCCGCCGCGCGGGCTGGTTCATCCGAGCGGATTCGTCCAGTCCGAGCAGGTCCTGTACCGGCGTGATGACCGTGTCTGCCGCCGACTGCATTAAAAGCCGGATCAGTTCCCAGGAGAGCAACTCCGGCTCAACATCACGTCCCAAATAGATCCGCAGACGCTTCTTCTCCTGCGGACCGGACTCTTTGCGGTACCATCCAAGCACTGTGTTGTTGTCGTGGGTTCCGGTGTAGGCGACACAATGGCGAACGTAGTTGTGCGGAAGAAAGCTCCCTGCGGGGAAATCGTCTCCAAAAGCAAACAGCAGCACGCGCATGCCGGGCAGCCTGAAGCGAAGCATGATTTCCCTCACCGGGGCATCAATCGTCCCCAAATCCTCAGCGATCAATGCGAGCGGTCCGAAGCGACGCAGCATGCTCGCCAACAGTTCTTCGGCCGGAGCTTCCCGCCATTCGCCCTCGAGAGCGGTTCCATGGCCGGCCGGGACTTCCCAGAAGGCGACCAGCCCGCGAAAATGATCGATGCGCAAACCATCGAACAAAGACAGCAGGTGTGCGGTGCGATCCAGCCACCACTTGAATCCCTGCCTTCGCAAACCCTCCCAATCGTATACCGGATGCCCCCAGAGCTGTCCCGTGCTGCTGAAATAATCGGGCGGTACTCCCGAAACGGCTTTGGGTTTTCGGTGGGCATCGAGTTTGAAAACGTCGGGGTCGAGCCAGACCTCGGTGCTGTGAAACGGCACGTAGATGGGCATGTCACCGATAATCCGTACGCCGCTCTGGCCACAGTAGTCCCGCAGCATCCGCCACTGACCGTAGAAGAAAAACTGTTCCATACAGGTGGCTTCAATTTCGGTCTCAAAACGCTTCTCAGCCTCCTGCAGGGCCTTGGGTCGCCGTTCGCGCAGGGCCTTGGGCCAGTCGCACCATTGCTGTTTCGTAAAATGCCGGCTCAAAGCCGTAAATAGCGCATAGTCGCGCAACCAGGAATTGCGGGTGCAGAAGCGCTGGTAATCCTCGACATGGCCCCGGGATGCAAGCTTTTCACAAGCGCGACGCAGCAAACGGATTTTGGCCCGGCGGACGGCACGGTAATCAATACGTTGAGGGGGGAAAGACAGCGGAAGATCGATCTCCGAAGGTTGCAGCCAGCCATCCAGATCGAAGATGACCGCGTCGAAACGGGCGGTCGACAAAGGGCTGCATTCGGGCATGGTTCTCTCCTGCCCTGTTTCAATTGGCGTTGTGAAGCGCGAAAAGCTGGTCGATCTGGTCATTGGTCAGCGTTTCATTTTCGAGCAGCGCATTGGCCAGCAGTTCCAGTTTCTCCTGATTGTGGGTCAGCAGGGTGTGCGCATCGTTCTCCTTTTCCCGAAGGATCTGCATGACCTCCTCGTCGATCAACCGGGCCATGTGCTCGCTGTATTCTTTGGATTCGGTCAAATCGCGCCCCAGAAAAGGACTGCTCTGGGACCCGGAAAAATTGATTGGGCCCAGGTTATCGCTCATGCCCCACTCGCAGACCATGCGCCGCGCGATCTGAGTGGCTTTTTTCAGATCGTCGCTGCCGCCGGTGCTGATTTCTCCGAAAATAATCTTCTCCGCAACCCGCCCGCCCATCATGATGGCGATTCGGTTGAGCAGATAATTCTTCTGAAGGTTGTGGCGGTCTTCTTCGGCCATCTGTTCGGTAATCCCCAGCGCACGGCCGCGCGCGATGATGCTCACCTTCTGCAAGGGATCGGTATTGGACTGCAGCTTGGCCATCAGTGCATGGCCGGCCTCGTGATAGGCCACCATGCGCTTTTCATTGCCGGTGATGACATCCTCGCGCTCGATGCCCATCAGAATCTTGTCCCGCGCCTGCTCGAAATCTTCGGCGCCCACGTTGTCCTTTTTCTTGCGGGCGGCCATCAACGCCGCCTCGTTGACGATGTTGCGCAGGTCGGCCCCTGAAAAACCGACCGTCCGTTCGGCGATATCGAGCAGATCGACATCGTCGTTCAGCGGCACCTTACGCACATGGGTTTCGAGGATTTCCCGCCGGGCGCGCTTCTGCGGAAGATCGAGCAGAATCTGGCGATCGAAACGGCCCGGCCGCACCAGGGCCGGGTCGAGTACGTCGGGACGGTTGGTTGCGGCCAGGATGATCACCGACTCGCGAGGGGAAAAACCATCCATCTCGGCCAGGATCTGATTCAGCGTCTGCTCACGCTCATCGTGCCCGCCGCCGATGCCGGTACCCCGCACGCGTCCCACTGAATCCAATTCGTCGATAAAAATGATCGAAGGCTGGCTCTGCTTTGCGCGGCTGAACATATCACGAACCCGCGAAGCCCCCACTCCGACGAACATTTCCACGAATTCCGAGGCACTGGCGCTGAAGAAAGGCACATTGGCTTCTCCCGCAGTGGCCTGAGCCATCAGGGTCTTTCCCACTCCCGGCGGACCGACCAGCAGAATTCCCTTGGGCAGCGTGGCGCCCAGTTCCCGGAATTGACGCGGATCCTTCATGTAATCGACGATTTCCTTGAGTTCCTTTTTGGCATTCTCCAGTCCCGCCACGTCCTGGTATTTGATGTGCACGTCCTCACGGTTGAACAACTTGGCCTTGGATTTGCCGAACCCGAACAAGCCCCCTTGTCCGCCCATGCGGTTCTGCATTTTACGGCTGGCGTAAACAAAAAAGATGACAATCAGCACCCAGGGCAACATCCCCACGATCAGCATGCTCATCCAGGAGCGTTCGTTGGTGATGGCCTGCACGGGAACATTGTTGGCCTCCAGCAGGGGCAGCAGGTCGGGGTCGTCTATCTCGGGCTTCACGGTTGTAAAACGACGATCGTTGGCCCGCTCCTGACCCTGGCCGCCCGGGCTCTGGTAACCCCGCTGCGCACTTTCCGTCTTAAATACACCTTGGACCACATTGCCTTTGAAGGTGACCTCTTCGACTCGCCCCTGGGCGATCGCCTGTTTGAATTGCGTGTAGCTGATCGAATTGGAATCACTGTCCGTGCCGAAGCCGCGCAGAAAGAAAAAGAGCAGATATGCCAAAAGGAAAAGCCAGAGGACCGATCGCCAGTTGTTTGGTTTTTTATTCAGGCGGCCATCTTCGTTTTCCGGATCATATCGATTGTTTTGTCCCAGCATATTTCATCCAATCTGACTTGGAATCGTTTCTTTCAAGACAGCACAAAGCGGACCAGCATGCCGATGGCCCAAACAGTCGCAACCACACCGAACAGAAGGCGCAGCACCCTGGTGGTCACCCCCTGAATCTGTTTTGCCAGGGCACCCTGTTCGAATTTATCGGAGATAGATTGACGCCCGAACGTAAGGTTGCGGGGCTGAAGCAGCATGATCAGCAACGCGCTCAGCAATCCTGCTGAAAAAAATGGCAGCCAATAGACCCCCTGAAACTGAGGGCCGACCGGTTGCAGGCCAACGCCACCGATCATGGCGGCACCGAATACGAATAGAAAGAACATGACCAGTCGATCCCGTCGATCGTATGGCCGTGAACCACAATAGAAGAAAAGAGTGAACAGCGCGGCGACCAGAGTTGCTGCTGCCAGTTGTTTAGCGATCATCCCACCCTCTTTCCTCTTTGGTTTCAGGCCTTTTATTCCTGCTACCGTAGACTAACCAGCAGGGGTCTCAAGACAATACGGAGTTGCCTTTATTTGGCTTCAGGCGCTTACTGACTCGCATTCCGGCCCTTGAACCTGGGAAATATATACCAAAGTTTCTGGGGCGTCAGGAATTGGGCCAATACATTCAATACTGCATTTACTCACCTTTTGAACCAAGGTATAAGAGCCGCAATCTCAATGGGGATGGGGTTTTTGTTCTGAATGGACGACATGATCCGTATAGTGGTTGTCGATGATCACGCGCTTTTTCGCCAGAGCCTGCGCCGCGTCATCGATTCCCAAAACGACATGGAGGTTGTGGCGGACGCCGAAAATGGGAAGGCCGCTATCCTGCAGGTCGAAAAGTTCCTCCCGGATGTGGTCCTGATGGATATCCGTATGCCGGTGATGGGCGGCATCGAGGCAACGCAGGAGATCACCTCCCGATTCAGCGGTGTGAAGGTGATTGCCCTCTCCAGTCATTCGGATCGCGACTACGTCGAGAGGATGCGCCTGGCCGGCGCATCCGAATACCTTAACAAAGTCTGCGGCCGCAACGAACTGGTCGCCTGCATTCAGCGGGTATGGTCCAACGGCCGCAGCCCGGTCTGATCCCATCCGACGGTGTTCAGCGGCCGTCTCGCTTCCCTGATCGGGTTCATCGACCCCTCGCCGCCCTGTTCAGCCCGACAGGTGCAGGCGAAAGCTTGAGAGCGGATCGGGCGTCGATGGTCAAGGGTTGTCGCCTCACTTTAAAACATTCACCTCTCTCAATCAGGCCACGGTGATCTGCTGGTCCAGGTAGACATCCTGAATCGCGTGGAGCAGGTGCACCCCCTCTTCAAAGGGCTTCTGAAACGCTTTCCTTCCGGAGATCATCCCCATCCCGCCGGCGCGCTTGTTGATCACTGCCGTGCGGACCGCCTGGGCCAGATCGTTCTTGCCTGAAGCGCCTCCTGAATTGATCAATCCGGCGCGCCCCATATAGCAGTTCAGCACCTGGTAGCGGGCGAGATCGATGGGGTGGTCCGAGGTCAACTCGGAATAGATCCGCTGATCGCTTTTGGCGAACTTGACGGCGGTGAAGCCCCCGTTGTTTTCAGGGAGTTTTTGTTTAACGATATCGGCCTGCACCGTCGCTGAGAGATGGTTGGCCTGCCCGGTCGTATCAGCGGCCAGATGAAAATCCCCTTTGTCGGTTTTAAAGGCCGAATTGCGCAGATAGGCCCATAAGATCGTCACCAGTCCCAGCGAATGGGCGTACCGGAAAGCCTCTGAAATCTCCTGGATCTGACGATCACTCTCCTGCGAACCGAAATAAACCGTAGCGCCCACCGCCACCGCCCCCATATCGAACGCCTGGTCCACCGAAGCGAATAGAATCTGATC
>DDYQ01000112.1 GCA_002348005.1 Desulfobacteraceae bacterium UBA2230
CGGTGGCCGCGGCGCCCGCCGTGCCTGCCCCTACACCCGTGGTTCAGGCACGTAAACCCAGCGTGAGCGTGCGTGCAGTGTCGGGGGAGGCAGCCTGGGTGATGGTAAATGGCGAGATGCGCGTCGTGACCGTGGGTGGCTACATTCCCGGCTACGGCAAGGTTATGAACATCGCTCCCGGTCGATACGAAGTCGTGACCGAGGGCGGGACGATCTCGCTTGAGTAAGCGGAGGAACTCTCGTGCCGTCGCTTGACACTTCGATTATCGCGTTCGGGAATGACATTTCCCGTTTTATCGCGCCGATCGAGTATTTCGCTTACATCGCCGCCGTGATCTTTACCGGACAGGGCGTCATGCGGCTGGTTGCTCACAGCAACCAGCCGCATGCGGTGCCTTTGCGCGAGGCGCTTGGATCTTTTCTTGCGGCAGGATTGCTGGTGTCCATAGGCGGGAGCGTGGCCGCCGCAACCTCCACGATGGGGCTCGCAGGCGGCGGGGATGCGTTTTCCTATCTCCCGAGCGGCTCCGCGGATGTAGCAAAGGACGTTTTTGCTGCCGCCTACAAGGTTGTCCAGGTGTTCGGGTTGATGGCCGTTTTCAAGGGGATTCTGCTTTTCAAGGCGGCGACCGAGGGCGGCGGACGGAACCAGGGCCACGATCATGTATCGAGCGGACTGGTGCATTTTTTTGGAGGGGCAATGGCTGTGCATATCGATTGGCTCGTTCCGGTCATATTGAACACGGTCGGCTTCAATGCGTAGTGGATGTGCTGTTTATTTTCAACAAGGAGAGTGATGTGATGAAACCCGTGAAAAAACTGATGGCTCTGCGCGACAAGTGCATGGACGCCCAATACCGAGCCATGGCTTCCGCCGAAATCGAATCCGCACGCATCGGTCGTGCGATGCGGCCGATGGCTGTTGCCGGGCTCGCCTTCATGTCTGCTTCGGCCCTGGCCGCATCGCAGACTGGCGGCGACCTGGTTGAGAACGTGGCCGCCGACAGCCAGAAATTCGTCAATGGCGCGGTCTACCTGATGTATGCCTGCGGCGTGTTCTTCGCAGGGAACGGCATTTTCCGCCTGATCAAGAAGTCGAACGGTGACCACCAGATCACTGGCGGCAGTATTGCCGGCAACCTGGGCGGTGGGGCCGCATTGGCTGCGGTCGCCGGCGTGCTCCAGGCCGTCACCGGAACCGTTGGCGCCGAAGGCGGATCGATCCAGTCTTTCAACCGTTGATCGCCGTTTTCCGTGCTGTCTCTCGAACTCTCCGTCAAGCGTCGGCAGTTTCGGGGCGAAGACGCCCTGAAAGAAACGGCCGACGCCGGTTTTGAAGCCATCCGGCCGAAGATTCTGCAGCGTGACAATTACACCTGTCATTACTGCAATTTTCGGCCGGCGGACATGCGCGAGGGGAATGTGCTGGTGCGCGGCAAATTCCAGGAAGTACATCATCTGGACAACAACCACCGGAACAACCACGAATCGAATCTGGTCACCGCCTGCGCGTTGTGCCATGCGGTGAACCACATAGGGTTTGCCGGCATGCAGGGCGCCGCCGTATTGACCTACGCCTTCGAGGGGCTTTCAAACGCGGATTTCAATAATCTGCTGCGTACGATGTTGATCGCCGCAGTCATGGGCGACCCAAAGCGCCGCGAACGGGTCAAGGCGATGTATGGCTGGCTGGTGGACCGTTCTACGGTGGTGAAAACCCGCTTGGGAACCGCCTCTCCAATGGATGTTGGCCGTTTCCTGCGCGGAGTCCCGGACGAGCAGTACGGAAACCGCGAACAGTATTTCGTTGGCGTGCGGCTGCTTCTGACAACAAAGGTGCTGGAGGATCAGTTGAGCTTCTGGCGCGATAACGTATACAAGTCTGTTCCCCCCGAAACGTGGGGAGCGGCATTGTCCGGGATTTGGGAAAATGAAACCCCCCCTGTTTGGTTGCGCCATTTTTGACGACAGTTCCGCCGTGGGCGGAGGCTGGGCATGCAAGGCCGGAGGCGAGCCGTTCCTGTTTCTCAACAGGGGCGACCTCCATTCGGACTACATCTGGATAACCAATATCGGCGCCGGCGACTTGAAGGCGAGCGGACTGGGCTCGCTGCCGAACATGCGGCGCAAGACCTATTTCGGTGGCGCCGCTTCGCTGCTCGAGGCGTCATTTCAGCAGATTCTTGCCGATTTCAGCGCTTCTTCCGATCGTGCCACCATGCCCGAGTCCGCAAAGATCATGGCCGAAGCCATTGGCGAATGCATCCGGCTGGCATCCGAGGCCTACGGCATCAAGCATTGGAGCAAACCCTCCTTTTACGAGGAAATTCGCGGGGCGCTCGGACTTGCACCGTACAAGGGGTTCTCGCAGGAGATCGTACGCGCCCTGATCGGGGCCTGGCAGCAGGATAGCGCGGCTTCCCCGCATTGGTCTTCGATGACATCAGACTATATCGTGAGGACGAATCGCGTTTACCATTCCCGCCGCCTGCTGGAAGGCATGGTGCCGGGCGGCGGCTGGGAATACGTCGATGGCGAGGCCCTGTCGGAGCGCATCCTGGATCGCCCGGACGCCATATTGCGCAAGAACCGGCCGGCCCTTATCCGGGCATCTGTGTCATTCGAGGGGAATACTGACCCGCTTGCCCTGGTGGCGTTTGGCGCCACCACGTTCAGCCCGCGCAATGCCCCCCCGCGCATGTGGCTTACCGATCGCGAATTATTGCTGCTCATCGAGAAGGCGGAAGTCAAGATTTATGGCGCATGGTTTGCAGACCGGTATGAACCGCTGGCGGAGAAACTGCGCCTCCCTTCTTCCGTTTTCTCGGACATTCTTTCCTGCCTGTCGTATTCGGCCGGGCTCATGGCCGAGAACCATATCGCCGCTCTGGATACCGGGTTCTGGCAGTCCAATCCGAAAGAAGGCGAGCCGCAGACGACATTCTCGCCGACCGCCGTATGGCTCAAAGCGGCTGACCGTGTGCTGACCTATCCAACGGCAAAAGTGCTCGCAGACGCAGGCCTGCGCGTAAAGGCTTATGGCCGCGGCGCCGTGGTCGTTTGGGCTGAGCCATGGGATGTGCGCACCTTGATGGAGGTGTGCGTGGAGAACGGATTGTCGCTTCCGGTCGGGATGGCCGCGGCGGCAGTCGATTTTGAAAAAGGAGATTCGGTATGGGCGAGCAGCACGCAATGACAGCCTTCGAGATGGACGAGCGGGAGGCTACGACGATCGTTCTGTCCGCGCTCTGCATGCAGATGGACGCACCATCTGCATTGGCGATCAATTCGATCATCAGCAAACCGGTGCAGGAACGTCCGGTCTACGCGGCCAAGATCCTTGCTTCCGTTGCCCGCGACAGCGCAGTTGCGCTGGAAGTGATCCGGTCAGCGGGTCTTGCCGGCATTCTGCGCAATGAAACGGCCGCTCGCACCGCGCCGGCCGCAAGATAAGGAAGTACAGATGACCTTTGCCCTGATCTTTGGCTGTCTTTTCCTGCTGCTTGGCGCGACGATGTTCGCAGGAGACAAGGTGGCGGCGTCCATCTCCATGCTGACGCAATGGAGCGCCACGTTTTTCCTGCGCACGACGCCCGAGACCTATTGCGACCTTGAGACCGCGAATCCTTTTGTGGACGGGGTTCTGGTAGCGAAGGACGGCAGCATGGTTACCGTGATTCGCGTAAGCGGGTCCAAATCCATCCTGGGCAAGGAAGAGTTCAAGGAAATGACCTCGCGCATGCACTCTGCGTTCACGGGATATTTCGCAAATTCTTCCCACGGGTTCGAGACGGTCTTCGAATACGACCCGGAATCCGCCAATCGTGACATCCGAACCATGCTGCGACCCAGCCTGGATGCAGCCAAGTCTGCCGGACTTGAAGTGGAGGATATCTTCGAGGACACGATCTCGGCACTCTCGGACGGCAGTTCCAGCGAGTCGTGTTATGTCGTTCTGCGCACGAATCTGACCGGCGTGCCGAAGGAAATCATCAAACGCGAGCAGACCGAGAAACGGGCGCATGCGATCGCCAGCAAAATACCCTGGATGCCGCAGGCGCAGAATGCCTACGCCATTTTTGAGTCGATCACGTCAAGGCACAACTCTTATGTGTCATCCGTGATGTCCGATTTCAAGAATATCGGCGTCATCGCGGAACGGATGTCCTCGGAAGAAGCGTTGGCCGCATGCCGGGTGTCGATCGACCGTGACTTCACCAATGCGTCCGGGTGGAGGGCGTTGATTCCCGGCCGGAACATGATGCCCTACCTGCAGGAAGGCCGGAACCCGCGTGACAAGAGCCATTTGTTTTACCCGCGCCTTGCTTATCAGCTAGTGCCGAGGGATATCCCTTTCACCTTCCGTGGTGGCGAGAAGGTGAGCGTCGGGGGGCGCTTGTGCGGCGCTGTTGTCATGTCGGTCGGACCGCAGGACACGGAAGCGTTTTCCTCTTTCTTCCGGAAGGCGTCCGAATTCAAGATACCGTGGCGCATAGCGCAGTCTTTCTATGGTGACGGCGTGCGGGCGCTGTCTATCAAGAAAACCATCGTCTCCATATTCGGGTTTATCAAGGGCGACAACCAGAAGATCAAGGACGCATTCAATGAACTCGAGGATATGGATCGCTCAGGCGAGCCGATCGTCGGCTACACCTGTGCTGCCTCAACCTGGGGGACGGGCAACACGATCGAGAACAACAAGTCGATCATTGCCAAGGCGATTCAGGGATGGGGCGGGTGTGATGCTACGGACGCCACCGGCAACCCGCTCATGAGTTTCTTTTCAACGGTGCCAGCCTTTACCAGCCGTTCAGCGGCGCCGGTTATGGCGGCGCCGCTGGCTGATGCGCTCTGGATGTCGCCGGTGCTGTCAAGGCCGGCCTCGCCCTGGAAGACGGGCTCGATCGTATTCAGGACGCCGGACGGGAAGCTCTTCCCGATGCAGCCAGGCTCCAGCCTGCAGGATGCGTGGGTCAACATCATCTACGCCCCCATGGGCTCAGGCAAGTCGGTTTTCATGAACAAGCTGAATCTTTCCCTGTGCGTGGCGCCGGGCATGTTCGAATTGCCCTATATCCTGGTGGTGGACATCGGCCCTTCTTCCTCCGGATTGATCTCGTTGCTGAAAGATGCCCTGCCGGAGGACCGCAAGCATCAGGCGGGATATTTCAAGATCAGCATGACCAAGGATCATGCGGTGAATCCGTTTGACACCCAGTTGGGCTGTCGCTTCCCGAACCCCAGCGAGCGAACCTACCTGATCAACGTGCTGGGCGTGCTGGCGACGCCGGATGGCGAGACCATGCCTTATGACGGCGCCACGCAGATGGCCGGGTTGCTGGTGGACGAAGTTTACAAAATGACGGCCGATGATGGTGCGGCCGTCAAAAAGTACGAACGCAACGTGGAGCCGGCAGTCGATCAGCTTCTCGATGGCATGGCCTTCCAAAAAGACGATCACACGACCTGGTGGGAGGTGGT